>JAKEHO010000071.1 GCA_022614965.1 Gammaproteobacteria bacterium | reverse complement strand
TATGAGCCCGACGAGCTGCCAGACTGCTCCACCCCGCAACACCGGTCGCGGATACTACCGCCGGGGGGCAATTTTTTCAAGGAAGCCCGGCTCTCCGATGTGTGCCCCAATAGAGCGGCCTATGCTGTCAAACGAACGGGCATGCGTTTCGCACCCCACGACCCAGGCGCTCCAGCAAAAACCCCGGGGCACTGAGCGTGGCAATTTGGACAGCACCCATCGTCTGAAAGATTCCACGCCCTAATGACATACCAGTCCCGCGCGATCAGCGTGCTGCCACATTGACGGCACAACGTGCTCCCGCCATACAGGTCATGGACATTACCCGTATAGGCAAAGTGAATCCCATTTTTCATCGCGATCTCTCGTGCCCTTGTTAAGGTTATAGGGGGGGTGTGTGGCTTGTCCATCATCTTCCAATCTGGATGAAATGCCGTGAAATGCACCGGCACGTCTGGCCCAAGGTGTTCGACTACCCACTGGGTCATCTCCTCAATCTCTGGCTCCGAATCGTTTTCGCCCGGGATCAAAAGATTGGTGATCTCAAACCATACCGTGGTTTCGCTCTTTAAGTAGATTAGCGTATCCAACACGGGCTGCAGATGCCCCCCCGTAATCTGCCTGTAGAATCGCTCTGTATAGCCCTTCAGGTCGACGTTGGCCGCATCCATATAGCGATAGAACTCGATCCGCGGTGCATCGCAAACGTATCCCGCCGTAACCGCCACGGATTTAACGCCGAGCTCATGGCATGCCTGCGCCACGTCGATGGCGTACTCGTGGAAGATCACGGGGTCATTGTAGGTAAACGCAACGCTGCGGCACCCGAGTTCATGGGCTGCCCGGGCAAGGCGTTCTGGCGAGGCGGCATCCGCCAGCGTATCGATCTCCCGGGACTTACTGATGTCCCAGTTCTGGCAGAATTTGCACGCCAGGTTACAGCCTGCCGTTCCGAAAGACAGCACTGGGGTGCCCGGTAGAAAGTGATTTAGGGGCTTTTTCTCAATGGGATCTACGCAAAAGCCGCTGGAACGGCCGTAGGTCGTAAGCACGATCTCGCCGTTTTGGCAGGCACGGACGAAACACAAGCCGCGTTGCCCCTCATGGAGCTTGCAGGCACGTGGGCACATGTCACATTGGATGCGCCCATCCACAAGCCGGCGCCAATAGCGCGTGGGTACAACAAAGTCCTCTAATGGGTTCATGGCGTTATGCATGAGAAAACTAAGCTACCTCTATGTATATACTTTACACTAAAATGGACATAAATTTACGATCCTCGGTTCCCGCGTACTCTCCAAT
The DNA here is from genome assembly GCA_022614965.1 of Gammaproteobacteria bacterium. Taxonomy (GTDB): domain Bacteria; phylum Pseudomonadota; class Gammaproteobacteria; order JAKEHO01; family JAKEHO01; genus JAKEHO01. Next base: position 122,564 of record JAKEHO010000071.1, on the reverse strand, counting down.
GGCCCGCACCGGTAGATGAATAACATCCGTCCGCCAGCCGTATCAGGGTCGTTCTATCCGGATGATCCGGAGGCGCTGCAGAGATCGGTGCTGCGATACTTGGCAGACGCCCAAGTCTCGGTGGCTGTGCCAAAAGCCATCATTGCACCTCATGCAGGCTATATGTACTCAGGCCCCGTTGCCGGATCGGCTTACGCCTGCCTGCTACCCGCCCGCGATCGCATCAAGCGCGTCATCCTGCTAGGGCCTGCCCATCGAGTCTATCTCAGGGATCTCGCGCTCAGCACGGCCGATGCGTTCGAATCCCCACTGGGTTGCGTTGAACTCGATCAGGGCACGATCAGAACGGTGCTCAAGTCACCGCTCGTCCAGTTTATGGATGCGGCGCACGCTGGAGAACACAGTCTAGAAGTCCACCTGCCCTTCTTACAGACGGTTTTGGACTATTTCACCCTTGTTCCCTTGGTCGTGGGTGATGCCGCACCACAGGAGGTCAGTGAAGTCCTGAAAAGGGTCTGGGGAGGCGAGGAAACGCTCATCGTGGTCAGTTCCGATCTGAGCCATTACCACGACTACCATACCGCCAACCGCATTGATCGCCGTACTTCGCAGGCCATCGAAGGGTTACGCTATGAAGATATCGGATCGGAACAAGCCTGCGGTTGCAGACCGGTAAACGGATTGCTCTGCCTCGCGAGAGAACTCGGTTTGCGCGCCACTACACTCGATTTACGCAACTCTGGGGATACCGCAGGACCACATGACCGCGTCGTTGGATATGGTGCCTACGCCTTGGGGTGCGACGAAGTTGCTTGACACTTGCCTACGCCAATGCCTGTTGGACGTTGCCTGGCAATCGATCCACTATGGCCTAGAACGAAGCGAGCCACCCTTACTAAAACCCGATGACTATCCAGAAATCTTGCGTGAGCACCGCGCCAGCTTCGTCACACTGACCAAAGAGAAGCGGCTAAGGGGTTGTATCGGTACACTCGAAGCGATTCGACCACTCGTAGAAGATACGGCCCACAATGCCTACGCGGCCGCCTTCCAAGACCCTCGATTTAGCCCACTGACCAGAGGTGAGCTCGACAAGCTCGACCTTAAGATCTCAATCCTCTCGCTCTCTACACCGATTGCCTTCACCTCGGAAGAAGATCTTCTGCGCCAATTACGGCCCGGTATTGATGGGTTGATCATTCAGCAAGGCGATCATAGGGCCACCTTTCTTCCTGCTGTGTGGGACTCCCTACCTAACCCCACGGATTATCTGCGAGATCTGAAGCGCAAGGCGGGTATCACCACGAATGACGAACCGCTAAAGGCTTGGCGGTATACGACAGAGTTCTTTTAGCCCGGACACTCTGGAGTAGAGTGATTCCACGGGCCGCGCTCCGTACGTTGGCTTCGCACCGGCGCGTCTGTGCACCGTCAAAAACAACGACTCGCACCATAACTGCTTGCACGGTGTGGAGTGCGCGGCATTAACCGGCTACGATAAGACCAATGAAGTTTATCCGCTGGTTTTCAGAGATCTCCGTTGACCAACTGGCGCTTGTGGGCGGCAAGAATGCCTCGCTCGGCGAACTCGTTTCATCCCTAGGCTCGAAAGGGATCAAGGTGCCGGACGGATTCGCTATCACAGCCGACGCTTATGACCATTATCTCGCCCACAATGACCTCGCAGCGCGCATCCGTGATTTACTTGACAAATTGATCCCTGATGATTTGGGGTTACTCACTTCGACCGGTGCGCGGGTGAGGCAATGGATAATGCACGCAGAACTGCCGAAGGACCTGAGCGACGAGATCGGTGCTGCGTACGAGCAACTCGCAACAAGATATGGTCCCGATCCCGATGTGGCGGTGCGAAGCTCAGCCACGGCTGAGGATTTGCCCGACGCATCCTTCGCTGGTCAACAGGAAACTTATCTTAATATCAGAGGGAGCACCAACCTGCTCGCGAGTTGCAAGCGGGTGTTTGCATCACTGTTTACTGACCGGGCCATCTCGTATCGAATGCACCAGGGATATGCGGATAGGCGAGTTGCCTTATCCATCGGTGTACAGAAGATGATACGCGCTGACAAGGGCGCTGCGGGTGTCATGTTCAGCTTGGACACCGAAACAGGATTCCGCGATGTGGTGTTCATCAGTGCCGCGTACGGCCTAGGTGAAAGCGTCGTACAGGGCACGGTGAATCCTGACGAATTTTACGTTTTCAAGCCTACGCTGGCCTCAGGTCATCGTCCGATCGTCAGACGCCATCTCGGGCGAAAATCCTCCAAGATGATCTACACAGAGGACTCTGTCGCTGGGCTGTCCACCCAAACCGTGCATGTAAGACACGAAGATCGTGAATGTTTTGCCATTACAGACGACGACATTCTTGAGTTAGCACGTTATGCCGTCCTAATTGAACAACACTATTCACAGCGAGAGGGGCATTACGTGCCCATGGATATCGAATGGGCAAAGGACGGTGAAGATGGGAACCTCTACATACTTCAGGCCCGCCCGGAGACCGTACAAATCCACAGAGACATCAACATCTACGAGCAATATCGACTTCTGCAGCGCGGTCACGTACTTACGAGCGGCAAGAGTGTTGGTAATAAAATTGCAACCGGCAAATCTCATGTCATTCATGACGCCGGCGACATGGCTGAGTTGCAGCCAGGGGAAATCCTTGTCACTGATATCACAGATCCTGATTGGGAACCCGTCATGAAGACTGCCACCGCCATCGTCACTAACCGCGGTGGCCGTACATGTCACGCCGCAATCGTCGCACGAGAGCTTGGCACACCCGCTGTAGTGGGATGTAACGACGCAACAGAGGTCATTCGCACAGGGGGTGAAATCACGGTGTCCTGTGCTGAAGGCAGTACAGGCAATGTCTACGAAGGGATACTAAGATTTGAGCGCAACCGGGTCGAGCTAACAGAAACAGACCGGCCGAAAACCAAGTTGATGCTAAATCTCGGCGACCCTGAGAAGGCATTCGAGTTGCAACAGCTGCCCTGCGCCGGTGTCGGCCTTGCTCGCTTGGAGTTCATTATCAACAGCTCCATCCGCGTGCATCCACGAGCACTATTGGAATACGATAGCCTAGACAGGGATCTACAAAATACCATCGATAACATCCATAGAGGTTATCCGAGCCGTGAGCAGTTTTACATTGATCGGCTTGCCGAAGGTGTTGGCACCATCGCCTGTGCGTTCTATCCGAGACCAGTGATCGCACGTCTAAGCGATTTCAAATCCAATGAATATGCATCTCTTATCGGCGGCGCTGCGTTTGAGCCGACTGAGGAAAATCCAATGCTCGGGTTTCGCGGGGCCGCACGCTACCCGTCTGAACAATTCTCAGCCTGTTTTGCATTGGAATGCGCCGCTATGAGAAAGGTGCGGGATGAGATGGGACTTACGAATCTATCGCTAATGATCCCCTTTGTTCGCACCGTAGATGAAGGCCGACGTGTTCTGGACCTGATGGCTAAACAGGGGCTCAACCGTGGAAAAAATGGGCTGAAAATCTATCTCATGTGCGAGATCCCGGCCAACGCCCTGCTCGCTGACGCATTCCTTGAACACTTCGATGGATTCTCGATCGGATCAAATGACCTCACCCAATTGACCCTAGGTGTTGATCGGGATTCAGCGCTCGTGGACGCCTTCGATGAGCGTAACGAGGCTGTCCTAAAGCTCATGAAACTCGCTATCGCCGCCTGCCAAAGACAAAATAAATATGCCGGAATATGTGGGCAGGCACCATCAGACTATCCGGAGATCGTCGACTGGCTCGTCCACCAAGGCATCGAATCGATCTCATTGAACCCCGACAGCTTTGTCAAAACTTACCATATCGTAGTGGATGTGGAACGTAAGGCAACCAAGCACCTACAATCCCTTTAGGCGCCGACGCATGGTCACCGGCGCGGGAAGGTGTGGCGTCATTACTTGCCAGTCAGTCGTATCGGGCTTGCCGTACCGTCGCAGATCGCGCGTCGATATACAAAGAAAAAGGCCCCATGTTGCCATGGGGCCAACCAGTTCATCTAACGCCGAGCTTGACGTTAAGTCTTGGCTGCGGCCCTCTTTGCCAGCTGGCTGGCGTATGCGCGTTGACGCTCCTTTCTTGCAGCGATCCTTGCCTTTGCCTCCTGCCTGCGATCATATTCCCTTTCCCATTTTCTCAGGAATATCTCGACCGCTTTGGCTTCGGCTATCTCCTTGCGCTTTCTGGCTTCCGCCTTCAGCTGCCGGGTCGTCAGCGCCGTTTTCTTTGTTTTACCTACGCGATTTTTTTTTCGCCCGTCTTTTAGTTGCCTTCTTCTTAGTTGCCTTCTTCTTGGCGGGTCGCCGCTTCTTCATCGCCTTCTTCTTGGTTGCTTTCTTTCTAGCTACCTTTCTCTTCGCTGCTGGTCTCCTGCGAGCAGTTGCCTTCTTTTTAGTACTCGTTCGCATCTTTGAAGCACGTCTCTTCGCAGTTCTCTTTGCCATAGCTACACTCCCCTAACACCCTAAGTGAGTTTGCCCAACCGTTTATATACATCACAACAGTGCGATGTGCAAATGATTATAGTAGAAATTTTTTGTTTAATGTCAATTTTTTAGTTTTTTTATTTGATGTCCATTTGAAAGATCCATACCGATGCATTGGCCAGAAATTCAAAATCATCACCTAAATGTTGCGCGAACGTTGTCTGTGCCCCATTAAGAAACCGCGTAGTTAATCCGAAAATGAGCACATTTTTTTAAGATTTACAAGCACCATCTAGTGCGGTAAAGATGCGTTCCCGCACCTGACTAGCTTCTCCGCTACCCGATATGCGGATGTACCTAGGCGCATCCAGGGCACCACTGTCAGCCCAACTTTTGTAATAGCTGATAAGCGGTTCGGTCTCATCGTGATAGACCTGCAGGCGCTTTCGGACCGTTTCCTCACGGTCATCATCGCGCTGAATGAGTGGCTCTCCAGTCACATCATCCTTCCCGCTTAGTCGGGGCGGGTTAAACATGACATGGTAGGTGCGACCCGATGCTGGGTGCACGCGGCGACCGCTTAGACGTTCAATGATCTCATCATCCTGCACGTCGATCTCGATGACATAGTCAATTTCGATGCCTGCATTCTTCAGCCCCTCGGCTTGGCCCATCGTCCGCGGGAAACCGTCGAGTAGATATCCGTTGGCGCAGTCATTGTTCCCAATGCGCTCCTTTACCAACTGTAATATGATGTCGTCAGATACCAAGGTACCCCTTTCCATAATCGTCTTGACTTGAAGTCCTAATGGTGTTTCCGCCCTGACCGCAGCCCTCAGCATTTCACCGGTCGATATCTGGGGTATCGCGAGCCTTTGTTTAATGTAACTCGCCTGTGTGCCCTTGCCCGCGCCCGGGGCACCCAATAAGATAATTCTCATCGTTCCACCCTCATATTCGGGCCCAAATTACTAGCATATACTTGGGCTTAGCCACCTTCGCACTGGGAAAGGTCGCCGCATTGAAACTCGAGTTGGACACAGCTGAGGAAGGTTATTACCGGATCCGCTCCTATACTGCCGGTGCCATCACAATCAACGAAGAAACGCTGACGCGCAGTGTTGTCGTCACACCAAGGCAACTCGTACGTGAATGGCCTCCACAGTCATTTGCTAGTCTTGCTCCCGAACACTTCGATTTGATTGTGACGCTCGAACCAGAGATCATTCTTATCGGGACTGGGGCCCGTTTGCGTTTCCCCCAGCCTGACATTATCGCGCCGGTCACAAGAAGAAATATCGGAATCGAGTTTATGGATACGGGGGCCGCTTGTCGGAGCTACAACGTGCTGATGGTAGAGGGGCGCAGAGTGGCTGCCGCATTACTGATGATAACGGGCTAACCTTCCGTAAACAGCGCATCGACTGAAAATCCTTCGCGCTCCAGTATCTGTCGAAGCCGCTTTATTGCCTCAATCTGTATCTGACGCACCCGCTCCCGAGTTACACCAAGTTCATTGCCAATCTCTTCGAGTGTCGCGACTTCTCGACCGTACAGACCAAAACGCCGTTCTACCACGGCACGCTGTTTTTCACTTAATTGGGATAACCAAATGTCGATATGTCGCTGAACGTCGCTATTTTGCAACAGGAGTGATGGGTCAAGATTGTGCTCGTCGGGAATGGTATCGAGCAGGGACTTATCGGAATCATGGCCGGAGGGCACATCGACCGACGCTACACGCTCATTAAGCCCCAGCATGCGTTTTACTTCGTCCAGCGGTCTATCCAGCAACTGTGCGACGTCCTCCGGGCTTGGCTCGCGGTCAAGGGTCTGCGCGAGATTGCGGGCGGCGCGAAGATAGATATTGATCTCCTTGACCACATGGATCGGTAATCGCACCGTGCGGGTCTGGTTCATAAGGGCCCGCTCAATTGTCTGCCGGATCCACCAAGTTGCATAGGTCGAGAAACGAAAGCCTCGCTCTGGATCAAATTTTTCTACGGCACGAATGAGGCCAAGATTACCCTCCTCAATGAGGTCTAGAAGGGCGAGCCCCCGATTCATGTAACGTCTCGCAATTTTAACAACCAAGCGAAGATTGCTTTCAATCATGCGCTTGCGTCCTTCCTCCTGACCCCGCTTTGCGAGACGGGAATAGTGCACTTCTTCCTCTGCGGTCAGAAGCGGTGAGAATCCGATTTCACTAAGATATAACCGTGTCGCATCCAAATCGCCCTCGGGAATTTCCCCAGGCTGAAAATCCACTGCTGCTGGTGCGTCTGAGCCCTCTTCATCGACCACTGGAACGTCATGCTCGCCAATTGCTTCCGCGTCCAATTCCTCCAATGACTCCTCCTTTGCGATTTTACCCAAAGGCACCCCCTCACCCACGGGATCCTCTTTATGGGCTTCACCCGGTCTTCTGTTTGATGGGTTTGGCATGAATTTACGGTGACCTAGAGCTGACGGTTTGGAAGATAGTTGAGAGGGTTAACAGGCGTCCCATTTTGTCTAATCTCAAAATGCAACGTGGCTTGCCCGTCGCTGTTCCTACCCATAATTGCAATCTGTTGCCCGGACTCTACCCTATCACCTTCTGCGACCAACAATTTGCTGTTGTGCGCGTAGGCACTGAGGTATGTTTCGCTGTGTTTAATGATGATAAGCTTTCCGTAGCCGATAAGTCCACCACCACTATAGACAACTTGCCCTGCAGCCGCTGCGGATACTGCCTCTCCAAATTGTCCGGTAATATCAAGGCCTCTCTCTGCCGATCGCGGATCTGATTTCAACACAGGGCCCTTGGCAGGCCATCGCCAGCTGATTAATTGGGACGGACTTGTTTTCTGGCCCTGGGAGGCGGGGCGTTCCGGTTTGACGTACGCACGCGTCTGGCCCGGCTTCGGTTGTGCCGTGCGCCCGATTTCAGCAGGACGTCGTGGAGTTGCATTTGCCTTTGTCGGCGGAGTCAACCGAATGCGCTCACCAGGATGGATAAGATAGGGGTCTGATATGCCGTTCCAACGCGCAACGTCACGATAATCATATCCATATCGCCAAGCGATCGAATAGAGTGTGTCCCCTCCTGCTACGACGTGATAGCCCTTAGGGGCTTCTGCAGAAGAAGAAACCTTACGTTCGGTTGGAGAGCCAGAAGAGGACTGCTCTGAGCGGTTTGCAGGCTCGTGTGGCTGATTTGTTACGACAGGCGCCTCCCCGGGGCTCATGCAGGAACTGAAGGTCACGTTGATCAGCACGCACAACCCGAAACTGTATTTCCTGCCCAACGTCGGAGCGCGCATCGCGTTTTACCCGACTCCTTCCAACATCGGAACAAAACTTACCCAATCTAACCGTTCTTCATGAACACCACTTTCTGCTCTCGAGATTAATAACAATTCTTGCTCGCCCGGTAATCCAACCGGAATAACCAGGCGTCCATTTGGCCCGAGTTGATCCAAAAGTGCCCGAGGAACACCCAGCGGTGCTGCAGTAACCACGATTCCATCGTACGGCGCATGCTTAGGCCAGCCCTGACTCCCGTCACCATGGTTGATTCGAATGTTGCGGTAATGAAGCATCCGCGCTCGCTCACGCGCTTTGCGGGCCAGCGCTTCAATACGCTCGACGCTGTACACCTCACCGACCAACTGAGCCAACACCACGGTTTGATAACCACAGCCCGTGCCGATCTCCAGGACATTTCCCAGAGGGCCACCATTAAGCAGTGCTTCGGTCATACGGGCAACAATGTAGGGCTGAGAAATGGTCTGCCCATGTCCTATTGGCAAAGCATTATTCTCGTAAGCGCGGCTTGCCAACGCCTCGTCCACAAAGAGGTGTCGAGGTGTATCACGAATAGCCTTCAACACCACTGCGGACTGAATCCCCATTTCACTAAGACGTCGTATCAGCCGATCCCGAGAGCGCTGCGATGTCATGCCGATACCGCGATGATCATTGCTCATCAATGGGCATGTCCTTCAACCACTCTGTGATCGTAGTCAGTGCGCTGTAACGTGTCAGATCGACTTGCAATGGAGTCACGGAGACATAGTGATTTTGCACAGCAAAAAAATCGGTTCCAACACCCGCGTCCTGTTGTGCGCCAGGAGGACCAACCCAATAGATCGGTTGCCCCCGTGGATCACTGCCTTTGACCACCGGTTCAGATTTATGACGATGCCCAAGGCGCGTAACCTGAAAACCAGCGAGCTGTTTCCATGGGAGATCAGGCACATTCACATTGAGAATGGTATCGGGCGGCAAGGGGCGTGAACATATGCCTTTGATCAAGGACTTCACGACGCAGATAGCGCTTTCAAAGTGTGTTGCTTGATCACTCGCCAGAGAAACGGCGATCGCAGGATAACCGAGAAAACGTCCCTCCATCGCAACTGCAACGGTCCCGGAATAGAGAACATCATCGCCAAGGTTCGCCCCTGCGTTAATTCCCCCGATTACCATGTCCGGCTCTCTTTCGAGCAATCCGGTAATTGCCAAATGCACGCAGTCCGTCGGTGTCCCGTTAACGTAAATGAACCCGTTGTCCCCACGCTGGGCCCGAATGGGCGCATCAAGTGTCAGAGAATTGCTGGCACCACTGCGATCCCGATCGGGCGCAACGACCGAAACTTCCCCTATTGCTGTCAGGGCCTCTGCAAGACGTTGGATCCCCGGTGCCTGATAGCCGTCATCGTTGCTCAGCAAGAAATGCATGGTACCTCGGTGGATTGCCCCTTGCCCATTTTAGCGGAAACGATGAGACCTAACATGCCGCAAGCCTAACGCACACCCGCACGGCGCTCGTCCCAAGATCGTAAAGGATCAACGTGCCATCAAGAACTCAAGTAGCGCCTTTTGCGAATGAAGGCGATTCTCAGATTGATCCCACACAACACTGTGAGGACCATCTAAGATGTCGGCCGTCACTTCCTTCCCCCGATGTGCAGGCAAACAATGCATAAATAGCGCGTCCGATTTAGCAAGTGACATCAGCGCTCCGTTCACCTGATAGGCGCCAAAGGCTTGTGAACGCTCTTCGGTCTCCTCTTCCTGCCCCATGCTTGTCCAGGTGTCTGTAGCGACAAGATCCGCATCCCTAACAGCCTCACTAGGGTCCTCAAAGAGCTGTACGTGACCAGAGGCCTCCGTCAGAAAATCAGAAGTGGGCTCGTAGCCTTTAGGACAAGCGATGTTCAGTTGAAAATCAAACTGCAGCGAAGCATTGATGTAGGAATGGCACATATTGTTACCATCGCCTACCCAAGCTACAGTTTTCCCTCGAATCGGGCCGCGGTGCTCGTAATACGTCTGCATGTCAGCCAGCAATTGGCAAGGATGATACGTGTCCGACAATCCGTTGATAACGGGAACTTGGGAATACTCCGCAAAGCGCTCGAGCTTGGCATGCTCGAAGGTTCGGATGACAATGCATTCGACCATACGTGACAGTACGCGAGCAGTATCTTCCAACAGCTCGCCACGGCCGAGTTGAGTGTCATCCGACGAGAGGAAAATAGCACCGCCACCAAGCTGAAGCATCGCCGTCTCAAACGACACGCGGGTACGAGTTGAGGACTTCTCGAAAATCATCGCAAGCACCCGGTTCACCAGCGGCTGATACAACGTGCCTTCACGCTGCATGGTCTTTAACTCAATCGCGCGCCGAATGAGCTCGGCAAGCTGCTCGGACGAGACATCCGTCAATCGCAAGAAGTGACGGACCGTCATTGACTGCCCTTCCTTGACCATTGCAGAAAGCTCAAGACAACGTCAGAGACCCTATCAACGATCTGGTCAGCCTCACCATCATTGATCACCAGAGGAGGCAGTAGACGTACAACATTTCCCGCAGTGACATTGACAAGCAGCTTCTGATTGAGTGCCATGGCGGCCAAGTCTGCGCAAGGCCGCTCCAATTCTATGCCAATCATAAGCCCTTTACCCCGAATTGCCTTGACGCCTTCTTCCCCTTCCATCAGTCGTCGAAACCGGGACAGCATCCGCTGACCCAGTTCCGCCGCCCGTACCATTAGTCTGTCCTTTTCCATGATTTCAATAACCGCCAGTGCCACACGGCACGCTAAGGGGTTGCCCCCGAAGGTCGAGCCGTGCGTACCGGGTTGCATGATCTCTCCCGCCCTACCGCGTGCAAGGCAGGCCCCGATCGGCATGCCATTGCCAAGCGCCTTGGCCAGCGTCATGACATCCGGCAGGGTTCGCTCGTGTTGGAAAGCAAACCATTGACCCGTTCGACACATTCCGGTCTGCACCTCGTCCAGCATCATGAGCCAACCTTGATCGTCACAGACGGCACGGACACCCTCGAGATAGCCCTCATTTGGCACAACAATTCCCGCCTCGCCCTGAATCGGTTCCAACAGCACGGCCACAGCATCGGCACAACGGCCCGCCGCCATGCGCAGCGCCTCAAGATCACTGTAGGGCACGCGCAGGAATCCCGGCACCAGTGGTTCAAATCCTGCCTGGATTTCACGATTTCCCGTCGCACTTAAGGTGGCCAGTGTGCGTCCATGGAACGCCCCTTCCATCACCACCACAACTGGGCAACGGATACCCTTCTCATGCCCATAGAGTCGCGCGATCTTGATAGCGGCCTCATTGGCTTCAGCCCCGGAATTGCAGAAGAAGGCCGTTTGCATGCCAGAAAGCGCGCTTAAACGCGATGCAAGCCGTTCTTGCAACGGGATACCGTACAGGTTAGAGGTGTGCGCAAGTTGCCCAGCCTGATCACACAGCGCGTCCCTGATCGCCGGGTGTGCATGGCCGAGAGCGCAGACGGCGATACCGCCGACTGCATCGAGGTATTGGCTCCCCTCCTCGTCCCACAACCAAGCGCCAGCACCACGTCGGAAGGCCACTGGAAGCCGCTTGTACGTTGACATCAAGGCGCTGCTCATTGAGTAAAAGAGTAAAACGTTGGACTAAGGAAAAATCTTTATCAAACTCGCAAATGCCTTTCGTAAAAAATGAGAAGCCCGGCCTGATGCCGGGCTCAACGAAAAACTGAATCAGGAAGATTTTTGCTAGAAAGGCAGCCCGTGAGCCCCCGCCACCATAAAAAGAAGCATAGGAATAGACAACATTGTGTTGGTTCGGGATGCCAAGAACGCTACCCGCTTGGCCTTAGCCTTTTCCTCGTCGCCCGCTTCGACCATGCCGAGAACTTTCTTCTGGTTAGGCCAAATGAGCACCCACACATTAAACAACATGATGGTGCCAAGCCATGCGCCGACGCCGATCACGGCGCTGCCTCCACGCAGCAGAAATGCATCAACAAAGCTGTACTGAGACGCCATCTCAAGGTACGCTGCGCCGGAAAGCCACGTTACCAGCGCGGCCCAGCGGAACCATAAAAGCGCCAACGGCGCCACGTATTTGCTAATAGCAGCGGGGCCTGGCCCTCCCTTGGCCGCAGCAGCGGCATTCATCGCGGGCACCTGAACAAAATTGAAGTAGTACAGAAGCCCGATCCAGATAATGCCAACGATAATGTGCAACCAGCGATCAAGAACTAGCCAGTCCATAATTTAGCCCCCCGAAGCGTCGCCCCCCGTGTGTTATGATCTAAACGCCTGCGATGGCCTTGACGATAAAGACGAGAAGGATCGCCAAGATAATCCCAGAAATGATGGTACCTGTAATTGAGTCAAGTGGGTTCATTGTATTTCCCCGCAATGATTTTATCGCATCCTTGATCGTGCTTGATAGCGGCGTGCTAGCAGCTCTGAAGGCCCCAATAGTTAACAAGTTTACTCGTCTAATGCAAGCGGTTTCCCCCGCAAGCCATGGGCGGTTAGTGCGGACGCCACACTGCGCCTTGTTGGGGAATTTGTGGACCCCATCCCCATGGACCCGGTAGAGCTGAGCCTATTTTCCAGCCGCATGCAAGCCGTATGCGGGGAGATGGGAGCGATACTGAAGCGCACGGCTTTCTCGCCTAATATCAAAGACCGCTTGGATTTCTCATGCGCGGTATTTGATGCCGAGGGCCAGCTTTGCGCCCAGGCCGCGCATATCCCTGTACACCTCGGGAGCATGGCCTACGCCATGGCTGACGTCGTTGAGCCGCTGGAATGGCGGAAAGGGACCGTGGTCATCTTGAACGATCCCTTTCTCGGGGGAACCCATCTCCCCGATGTCACCTTGATCGCGCCCCTATTCAGTGGTTCTTATCACCTGGGGTTCGTTGCAAACCGCGCCCATCACGCCGATATCGGTGCGGCTACCCCAGGGTCTATGCCGCTTGCGGATGCCTTGGAAGACGAAGGCATTATCATCCCTCCGTCCTACCTCATGCGAGACGGAGAGATTTGTGAACCGTTGATGGTGGACATTCTGCGCCATACCCGCAATCCTTCGATGGGGCGCGGAGATCTCGCGGCACAGGTGAGCGCTAATCTCGTCGGGCTCAAAAGGCTTGAGGAATTGGTCAGTCGGATGGGGAAAGACGATTATTGCCGTGCACTGGATGCACTGAATCACTACGGCGAATCTCTCGCTGTCGAGGGTCTTCGTGACATCCCAACAGGCACCTACTGCTTCCACGACGTGATGGATGACGATGGTCAGGGTCGCCGCGATATTCCAATCAGGGTCACGCTAACGGTGTTGCCTGGGCAGGTCTGCGTCGACTTTGGTGGCACGGCAGAACAGGTGCGGGGTAATATCAACTGTCCGTTGTCGGTCGCGGCCGCTGGGGTGTACTACGCGTTTCACTGCCTAATGCCCATGCACACCCCCGCTTGCGCGGGCAGTTTTCGCCCCATCACGCTTAAGGCCCCCAAGGGTTGCCTGCTCAACGCCCAGCGCCCGGCAGCGGTTGCTGCGGGTAACGTAGAAACCAGCACGCGCGTGGTCGATGTTATTCTCGGGGCGTTATCGCAAGCCCTGCCCAAGCGGATCCCTGCTGCGAGCCACGGGACTATGAACAACATCGCGATGGGATCGGAGCACTGGGATTACTATGAGACACTCGGGGGTGGAATGGGTGCCGGACGCGACGGTGGCGGCTTAGGCGGCGTACAGACCCATATGACCAACACCCGCAATACACCGGTCGAAGTGGTCGAAATGTACTATCCACTGCGGATCAGGCGGTATGCACTCCGGGACCATTCAGGCGGGGTCGGATGGCGAGCGGGGGGCGATGGCCTAGAGCGCGAATACGAGTTCCTTGCAGAGACCACGGTGACGCTCCTGACTGAACGCAGGCGTCACGCGCCATGGGGCCTGAACGGCGGTGGCGACGGGCAGCGCGGCGTAAACCTGTTGAACGACCACCCTTTGGCAGGCAAGGTGAGTTTTAGCGCCAGGTGCGGCGACCGCCTCACGATCAAGACACCAGGCGGTGGCGGCTGGGGGCCCCGTTAAGTAACGATAGGCAAAACACTTCCCCTATCACCGCTCGTGCCCGATCGCTCTAGTACTGTAGATGACACGCCCTGCAAAACGGATCTTCCTTTCTGAAAACCAAACCTCTAGACTGAATCTAATCTTCGAGTCGAAGTAACCAATTAATTCGTTATAGGGCCTTAGCCCTGACGACAGAGGTAGAACGATGGACGTAATGCAACGGATCAAAGATCAAATTGAAGGCCATCCCATTGTTCTTTTTATGAAAGGCACACCCGATGCACCACAGTGCGGCTTTTCAATGCGAACCGCCCAGGCACTTAAGGCGTGTAACGTTGAGTTTGCCTACGTTGATGTGATTGCAGATCCTGAGATCCGTGCAAACCTTCCGCGCTATTCAAACTGGCCAACGTTTCCTCAGGTGTTTATTAATGGCGAGTTAATCGGCGGTTGCGACATCACGCTGGAACTGTTTCAGAAGGGGGAGTTGCAGAAGATGACTCAGCAAATCACCCTCGGAACAACCAAATAACCAACACATCCAGATTAGTGACGTCACACCCGGCCGATGGCTGCGTTCGCCCACATTGTTCGCCTTAGGCGTTACCCTAAAGGATCGTGAGGTTCTTGGATTGAATCGGTTCCGCCCTTCGCTCCGTCCTGGGCGATCCAGAGGCATTTCCGCCCGCTGACTTCCTCAATTGCAGCAAGGCGCCGCTGATGCGCAGCGAGCTCTGAGGCAGTGGGCGCAGTCAAACGCAACCGTGGACGCGTCGCATCGAAGGACCTGAGGCTCTCCCGCTGCCTAGCAACGCCATCCTTTGTGCCATCCAGCAATAATTTGGCCTGCCCCCCTGTCATCGCCAGATACACATCGGTGAGGATCTCCGCGTCAAGGAGCGCACCGTGTTGCTCGCGCTGCGAGTTGTCAACCCTGTACCGTTTGCAAAGTGCATCGAGACTGTTTTTCTGACCCGGATGCAGTTCACGCGCGAGTGCCAGAGTGTCCAGCACAGTACAATAGTCTTCGATTTGCCCCCACTCAGGCCCTAAAAGTCTTAACTCATAATTGATAAACGCAACGTCAAATGGTGCGTTATGAATAATCAATTCAGCCCCTTTAACGAAATCAATGAATTCTTGTGCAATCTGGGCGAAACACGGTTTGTCCGCGAGGAACGCAGCGGTGATCCCGTGGACCTCGAACGCCCCGTCGTCTATTTGGCGCTCGGGGTTGAGATACTGTCGGTACCGTCGCTCCGTTAGACGGCGGCCGATGGTCTCCACACATCCGATCTCAATGATGCGATGGCCCTGAGACGGCTCAAGGCCCGTCGTTTCAGTATCAAGCACAACCTGCCTCATAATACCCCTATTCTCCAATGCATTGCCTGGACTCAACACGCTGAAAGCAACTCGTCAATCCCCTGATTGGCAAGCTGGTCGACCATTTCATTTTCGGCATGGCCGCTGTGGCTCCTCACCCATCGCCATTCAACGTCATGACGTGCTGCAGCAGCTTCCAAACGCTGCCATAAATCCGCATTCTTAACCGGCTTTCTCCCAGCCCTCTTCCACCCCCGGCGCTTCCAGCTTGGCAGCCATTGCATGAGGCCGTTACGAAGATATTGGGAGTCAGTGGTGAGTCGAACCTTACATGGCCGCTTGAGCGCTTCAAGACCCCGGATGGCGGCCATCAGTTCCATGCGGTTATTGGTGGTACTCGGTTCACCACCGTAGAGCGTCTTCTTTTGTTGATTATAGCGCAGCAGCACTCCCCATCCGCCCGGGCCCGGATTACCACGACAGGCGCCGTCTGTGAAGATCTCCACCACAGCGCCCGCCTACTGCGCCACCGTACGGGACATTGTGCCGCTCTCACACACCCTCTATTCCCCTGGTGCTAGGCTCTGCAATACCGGAAGTGATGATTTGCCGCTGGGCGCGCCACGATGTCTTGATAGGCGTCAGCGTGGCCACACGCTTCTTTGCAACCACGATATAGGCGCCACCCAAAAAGGGCCAGCACGTGCGTCCCAGGCTCTCAAGAAAATCAAACTTACTCATTACACCTTCACTGGGCAAGGGCGGTTGAAAATAGAAGCGCCGAGCCTTGATGATGTCAAATCCCAAAAGCGCGAGCCAGCCCTTGATGCGTGCAATTCCGAAGAATTGCCCACACCATGGTGGCTCAGTTCGCCACGCAAGCACCGCCCGCCAGAGGCCCCACAGGCTCCACGGATTAAAACCAATGATAACTAGATGGCCTTCACCGATGAGTATCCGTTCTGTCTCGCGCAGGATTTGGCGGGGGTCGGATTCGAATTCAAGAAGATGCGGCAACACGACCACATCAACACATTCGGAAGCAACTGGCAATGCCCCGCTTAAACAGATGGGCCCAGAGGCATCGAGTGTGGCATCCCCGGGATAGAGATTGATAACGGTCCGATGAGAAATACGGCTGGAGACGAGTAGATCCGCCGAGCCAAGGGTGCCGACTTGTATGATGTGATAGCCAAACAGATCGGGCAGAACCTGATTGATCTGTTGACACTCGCCTTCGAGTAGACTCAGGCCAGGAGAGTTGGCAAACCACTCATTTAGCCGCGCCCGGACGCTTGAATCAGGGTGATGATAACGCGGAGATTTCATCCTCGCACATCCGATCCAATGGCGGACAACAGCATAACGCTTAAGGGGCCATTGCCACCAGCCGTCGTTGACCCAACACCCATTCCCTGCGAGCATGGTTCCATGCTTAAGGTGACTCCAGTTCCTGCGTTAAAGGACAACTATATTTGGCTGATCCAGCAAGACGCTAGGGCTCAAGTTGCCATTGTTGATCCCGGTGATGCGGCACCCGTTTTAAAGACGTTAAAGGAAACGGGACTTGATCCGACGGCCATCTTAATCACGCATCACCATTGGGACCATATCAATGGTATCCAAGCACTCGTGGACCTGTACCGGATCCCGGTATATGGCCCGGAAATGGAGTCATTTCCTCGCAAAACTGACGGCCTTTGCGAGGGCGAGGTGGTCGAGCTTCCAGCACTTAAGGCCACCTTCACGATTTTCGACGTCCCTGGTCACACGGCCGGCGCGATCGCCTACTACGGGCACGGCATGCTCTTTAGCGGGGATACGTTGTTTACCGCAGGGTGCGGTCGACTATTTGAGGGCACCGCTTTGCAGATGCACCGCTCGCTTTCGAAACTGGCGGAATTGCCACAGGATACTAGGCTCTATTGCGGGCACGAGTACACATTACCTAACCTACTGTTTGCGCAAATGGTGGAACCTGAGAATGCAGACATTAAAATACGCATTGAAAAGACCCGAAAACTGCGCGAGAAAGGCCTGGCCACTGTGCCTGCCGTCATGGCGATGGAACTTCAAACAAACCCCTTTTTGCGCACCCACATTCCCAATGTCATTGCGGCTGCCGAGCATTATGCAGGAAAAGGGCTCTCTGGCAGTGCTGAGGTGCTTGGCGCAATACGTGCCTGGAAGGACTCCAGCAGTTAAAAGGAGGCGCCCCAGTGCCGTCTCCCGATGCTCTGAACTTGAATTTGCAGTCAACGGTCGGCGATCCGCATTGCCAATCGGCACACACTCACTCTGATGCACTGATGGCAGATGCTTACGCGAGATTGATGAGCGACAAGGCAAGGAACATCACATGACAGAGCTGTTCAGGATGCTACTGCTCCCGCTGTTAAGATTCTTATACCGAGTCAAAGTGACGGGGATAGAACACTACCATGGAGCAGGTAATCGTGTCCTAATCGTGGCCAATCACACCTCGCTGTTGGATGGCGTGTTGCTTGCGGTATTTCTTCCTGGCCGACCGACCTTCGCTATTAACACACAATGGGCCAACAAATGGTATCTCCAGCCTTTCATACCCTTCATTAACCTGTTCAGGATGGACCCGACCAAGCCGCTGTCAATGAAGGCCTTGATCGACTTCCTGAAACGCGATCGTCGAGCGATCATCTTTCCCGAGGGGCGCATGACGGTTACGGGATCGCTAATGAAAATATACGAAGGGCCTGGCATGGTCGCGGAGAAATCCGGGGCTAGCGTGTTGCCCATCGCTATCGATGGCGCTCAATTCACTCCGTTCACCTATCTCCGCGGGCGCGTACCCGTTTCCTGGTTCCCGCAGATCACCATCACCATCTTGCCACCCAGACGTATCGAGGTCCCCTCCGAACTACAGGGTCGTGCTCGACGAAAGGCCGCGCGGGCCATCCTCGAAAACATCATGAACCAAGTAACCTTCAGCACCCGCAATTACCGCACCACGATCTTTGCTGCCCTGTTGGACGCCGCTAAGCGTTATGGTGCATCGCACATAATCGCCGAAGACATCGCGCGCAAGCCCCTAACATATCGCCAATTGATTGCGCGCTCGTTCATGCTCTCTCGAGCTATCTGCCAGCACACTGAACAAGGTGAACGTGTCGGAATCCTGCTACCCAACACCCTAGCAATCATCGTTACGTTTATGGCGATGCAGTGCCGGGGGCGCGTTCCCGCAATGTTAAACTTTACGATCGGTGCTAGGGGTTTGTTGGGCGCCTGCGAAACAGCACAGCTACGCACGGTCTATACGTCTCGCCGTTTTGTTGAGGCCACTAAACTTCAGGAGACGATTTCCACTCTGCTGGAAAGTCAGATCTCCGTCCTCTATCTGGAAGACATACGAGACGCCATTCCGCTTTTACACAAGTTTGCTGCACTCATTGCCAGTTACTTCCCGCGAGCAATCTATCGAAGGCTTCGAGGTGCGGTAGCGCCGGATGATCCGGCGCTCGTGCTGTTCACCTCTGGCTCAGAAGGCATGCCCAAGGGCGTCGTGCTATCTCACAGCAATCTTCTTTCAAATTGTGCACAGGTGCATTGTCATATCGACGTCACGCCACGTGATATCGTGCTATTGGCCCTGCCCACGTTCCATTCTTTTGGTCTCACGGTCGGTGTTCTAGTGCCCCTGTTGGAAGGGAGTAAGGTATTCCTATATCCCTCGCCACTGCATTATCGCCTGATCCCGGAAATTTCCTATGAGATCGGCACAACGATCTTGTTCGGCACAAATACCTTCCTTGCTGGGTACGCCCGCTACGCTCATCCTTATGATTTTTATTCCATGCGGCATGTGGTGGCCGGTGCGGAGAAGTTACATGAGGAAACGCGCCGCACCTGGGCAGATAAGTTCGGGATCCGCATACTGGAAGGATACGGTGTCACGGAAGCCAGTCCGGTGATCTCAGTCAACAACCATATTGGCAACAAACCGGGTACCGTGGGACGACTTGTGGTTGGCATGGAACTTTATCTTGCACCGGTCCCTGGCATCACAGGGGGTGGGCGCCTCATCGTGCGTGGCCCGAATATCATGAAAGGCCATCTTTTACACGGTAACCAGGGCAGGCTCACCCCTCCCTCGACAGAGCGCGGTGAGGGTTGGTACGACACGGCTGACATCGTACGCATTGATGACGAGGGTTTTATCACGATCATGGGGCGAGCTAGACGATTTGCCAAGATTGGGGGAGAGATGGTGTCGCTCACAGCGGTCGAAGAGCTGGCTCGCAAGACCTGGCCCAATGGGACCCACGCGGCGCTCAGCTTGTCAGACACGAAGAAGGGAGAGCGGATTGTGCTGGTCACCGACCGCCATGGGGCTACACGCAAGGATCTTCTGGAAACGACGCGTGCGCATGGCATCGGCGAACTCTATATTCCGCGAAAGATTTTTATCGTTGACGCCTTACCTCTACTCGGCACAGGCAAAGTAGATTACACAAGGCTCATGGAACAGGTACAAACACGGCAGATAGGGAACGCGCTTGAGTCGCTGGGATCCGCAGGCGACAAATGCTAACGTCCACCAAAAGCTTCGTACCTTCCCCCTCACCCCCCGCTGAGCTGTCGCTCGGCTTCGCTTTTGATCCCTTGAGGATGGCAGAAGAGTTAATACCGCTGATCGGGGCTATTCGGATAGCGAAGTTTCGATGGCATTAATCACGTCATTCTCAC
The DNA here is from genome assembly GCA_022614965.1 of Gammaproteobacteria bacterium. GTDB lineage: Bacteria > Pseudomonadota > Gammaproteobacteria > JAKEHO01 > JAKEHO01 > JAKEHO01. The sequence continues at coordinate 102,644 of JAKEHO010000071.1, read as the reverse complement.
CCTCCCACATCAGCTCCTCCGCTGGACTGCCCTGGGCCATAGCAGAGGGGCGCTCAAACAAAATTGTGCTCACCCCTTGCTTATGAATGATCGTAAGACTCAAAGGGCAGAAGACAAGCATGCGTGGATCCGCATTGCTAACTTGGTTGGCATACCACGGGTTGCAGAACACCATACTGCGGATCCCCTCAAGTTGGTTGCGGTTGTAGTCTTCGCCCCATCGTTCAGCATTGCGCGCCAGGTTTTTGCCGATATCCGCCTCGAATAGGACATAGTAGCCTGCCCCCTCTAACGACTTGAAGACCTTGTCATAAACAACATCCATTGGCTGATCCACGGATTTTTCATAGATCAATCCCGACTCGGCATAAACGTCTAGGGCGGGCAAGGTCAGCAACAAAATCATCAACCATGTTTTTTTCATCTCAAAATCCTCAGTCTCTGGTCAGATCCGACGTTAGCCAGTTAATTTATTGATATGCCATTTAACAGGACATCCGAACAAACTCATCTCACGCTGGCTGCCCTCTCCTGGCTAAGGCACATGGATAGCTTATTGCCGCCATCCCATATAGGCAAAGCGCAAGAACGATGACCATAGTGAAGCCATATTGGATCGCGAGTACCGTTGCAAGCACCGCACTGATGACGGAGGCGCAACCGTTAATACCCCACGCCCATGGGATCATTGTTGGCGCGACAATGGCGATACGGGATAAGCCCATCGGAAAGGGCATCCCCATACAAAACGCAAGCGGCGCGATCAATAGCAGCGCAATCGCGATCTTTGCCACATCGGGTAGCGGCATGAACAAGACAAACAAATTTGGCAACGCGATGAGATAAATTAACGCGACTAGCCCGATTCCGCCAATCGGCCATAGGACACCCGCTATGCTGCTATCAAGTGTGTGCTTCCCTGCAAACATGCTGCCTAGGCCCGCAAAGATCAGAAAGCCAGTCAACACTACCGAAATCGCATACAAAGGATGGCTCAGGAACAAAATGAATCTCTGAATAAATGCGATCTCGATAAACAGAAAAGCTAAGCCCACAGCAAAAAAATATAATGATACACGGCCACTCTGTTGCCATCCTCCGTCGCTTATCATCCCGGAGCGTTTCACAACGATAAGTGGCAGTAATATCAACACAAGGCCTGCCAGCAATGCTTGAACCAGCGTCGCAACCAATACTAAATAACCTAGCTCGAGCATTGATAGACCACCGCGCCCACGTAGTGCAACGAGCTCAGGCAGACTCGCCCATTTAAAAAATTTAAAGAAATATGGTTTGTCATCCGTTGCAGGCGCAATATCAAACTTGTAAGCATGAATGAATTTATTTCTTGCAGTACTCAACAAATTCGAGGCTGCTTCAAAAAAATAATTTCGGTCCAATATGTTGTGCTGATTAGCTTCTTCCACGTGCATTCCAGGATAGTAAGCTACATCAAACCAGCGTGTATCACAGAAGGAGCGCATGATCCCAATGTCTTTAGCGCTGAATAGGCCATTCTTGACCAGCAACGTGCTGGTCTGCCAGCCCCGGATCCACATGATCTGGTTCTCAGGGTGATCAACTCCCATTTGCCGCAGTGCTGTCACCACAGTTGCAAAGAGCTTTGCTCCATCTCGCGGCGGAAGTTTGACCCAGCGAGTGATCGCCAGCATCCCTTCGGAATTGAGGAGCTGCAGGTAGGCCTGGATCGCCTCAACAGTGTACAGATAACTCTCATTGAGCGCGTACAGGCCGGCGGCCGAGGCGTTGAACGCATCGAGCAGGGCAACTTGGATCAAGTCAAATTGATAGTTGGTCTTCGCAACATAGCCTCGCGCTTCAGCAGTGTGAATTCGGATCGGGCCATGGTTATAGATCCCACCCGCGAATGTGGCATAGTCTTGCTGCACGAGGTCGATAACGTCCGGATTGAGCTCCACAGCGTCGATCTGGCGAGCTCCATGGTAGAGGGCCTGTAAGACGTCAGCGCCCCCGCCTGCACCTAGAATTAAAACACGTGGCTCGTGAATCAGATGATAAGGCAATGCCGAAGGAACGTAGTCTAAATAGGCCAATCGGCTCCTATCACCATTAAATTGTGTGATCACACTCAACGCATCTCCGTCAGTAAAGATGCCCAGTTGGGGTGGTGGCTCGGTTTTGGTGTTGAGGCTCAATCCGGGAACATGCCGGAATGGGATGACTGGGCTTTCCACCAGCGTGATTAGCCCTAAGGGGCTCGATCGTTGTTCAATGACGTGCGTGCCTATCACCTGTAGCGCTTGGCTCAATCCTTTGTAGTCATTCGGCATAACCGCCATCCATTGTCCCGGCAAGACAAAGGGCAAAAGAACGGCGATGACAGCCAACATCCCCACTAGCCATTGAGGTCGACCTCTGAGCCTCAACCATGACACCGCGGATGCGGCGACTGCAAGTACAGCTAGACACTTCAATCCATTGATAGGGGACAAAACATACAATAGCAAGATAATTCCCAACGCACCCCCGCCCGCCCCAAGCAAATCGCTTGCATAGACACGATGGATGTAATCAGTAAAATGGGACAGCGCTAAACCAATACAGTTTGCAGCAAAGAAAAACGGCAGACAGAGAAGCAAATAGATCTCGAGTAGTCGTGTCCATTGACCGTAGTCCCACAAGATCTCAAGGGGATTAAATGGCACTTCTTTCGCCAATAGCACTCCCGCCACCATAGACAATGCAAAGCAAAGCCCATTGATTGAATAAACAAGGTGAAAACCCCGTAGCAAGCGCCGGATTGTGAGTGACAGAAATGTACCGCTCGCACCAAAACCAAGTAACGCCACGCTAATCATCATGTAGGCAAAATGGTGCCACTGAATGATTGAGAAGAGGCGCATGAGAAGGATCTCGTACGCCAGCACGGCCGCCGAGATCAGTCCGATGGAAATAAGAATAGGGTTTGTAGGTCGCGCCTCAGGAAGGCCAGCGCTTGCTTCTCTACTCAAGATCGGGCGTCCATGATGTTAATGTCCGCCGGTCAATGGGACGAAACGAACGGGTAATAGCTCTTTTGTACTGACCTTTCCATCAGGATCTTTCTTGACCAGCACCAAATACTGCGTCGCAAAGCCTGTACCAACCGGGATTACCATCTTGCCACCGAGCTTAAGCTGCTCAATAAGCGGTGGGGGAATTTGCCCAGCCGCTGCGGTGACCACGATGGCATCAAACGGCGCGTATTGTTCCCACCCGTAATAGCCGTCACCAATCCGCGTTGTGACCTTGTTATAACCCAACCTTTTCAGCCGGTCGCTTGCTTGCGCACCAAGATCCTTGATGATCTCAATCGTATAAACATGCTTCACAAGTTCAGCCAGTACTGCGGCTTGATATCCTGAACCGGTCCCAATCTCAAGAACGACATCATCGCTGTTGACATCCACGATGTCGGTCATCAGCGCGACGATATAGGGTTGAGATATGGTCTGCCCGTAACCAATTGGCAAAGGCCTGTTGAGGTAGGCATATTCGCGCAAATGAGAGGGAACAAATTCGTGGCGGGGAACGGTTGCCATCGCGTGCATGACCTGCTTATTTAAGGTTTCCTTGCCGATCTCTGAGCTGGTCGCACCTACACCGGCCCTGATCTCCATGACCATAGTCTTTCGAGCCTCAGCGTCATCGTCCGCAGCACAGATTGTAGACAGAGTCAAGGTCAAGGTCAGAATCGCCCGAGCGATCATGAGCGCAGGCCTTAACATAACCGCGCGTAGACCGAATTTGCTATGCGCCTGGGTGGTGCGCCTGCGCATTGGACAGTTTTTGCAGAAACGCACGCGAGTCATGTTAACACGCAGCAAACGCTCATGCATTCAGACGCGGATCGCCGTAAAACGCACATAAAGCACACCTATGGTCCCTGCACCGACCTGCATATTCCATTGTGTCCGATGCCTAAAGCGTGTTAGAAGTCGTTTGCCTGATGGCTAACGTTACCCGGCGCAGTGCGCTAATTCAGATCGCTTTCCATTGCTGCGGAACTTTTTCACCAAACTTCTTCTTGTCTCCGCACTATTGATTGGCGCGCCGCTTCTCGGCGCGTTGCTCGCCGGCAAACCTCTGGCCGTCTATCTCGAGTTGCCTCCGATAACACGCCATGTCGCGCATGCGGCGTTTTCCTGGCCTCTCTTCATTACGTTTTCGCTTTGCGCGCTGCTGCTCATTGCTTACCTCGTATTCCTCGCAGTTCCTACTGAAGTGTCCTCATTAAGAGCCGAGCGCTCGCAGCGATCACTGCCATGGTGGGGTTGCCTCGCACTCATCCTTCTCGCCATCTTCTGGCTGCTCGCCTGGACCCGATTCCATTGGTTCCAGTCGCTACAACAGTTCACTTTCACACCGCTCTGGCTTTCCTACGTTCTACTGGTCAATGCACTAACCTACTCCCGGACGTCGGCTTGCCTTATCACCCATCGACCTGCCTACTTAGTGTCGTTGTTTCCGACCAGTGTCGTGTTTTGGTGGTATTTTGAATATTTAAACCGTTTCGCACAAAACTGGCATTACATCGGTATTGAAAACTTCGGGCGAGGCGAATATACACTGCACACATCACTGGCATTCTCGACCGTCTTGCCAGCAGTCATCAGCACGTTAGACTGGTTAAAGTCGTTTCCACAATTGGCGGGGCTACGCAACAAGCGGCCCGTCGCCATCCATCCTTCCAAGCAGGTGGCGCTCCTAGCCATCATGCTGGCCTTCCTCGGCCTCATGGCGCTTGCCATCTGGCCAGACTACCTGTTTCCCCTGATTTGGATTGCACCGTCTATTCTCATCATGTCCCTTCAGGTGATCGAGGGTGAGCACACGGCCTTTGCTGCATTGGCCGAGGGGGATTGGCGCCCCGTCTATTTGCCCGCCATTGCGGCACTCCTCTGTGGGTTCTTTTGGGAGATGTTTAATTACGTAAGCTACGCAAAATGGATTTATTCCATACCCTTCGCACACCGCTTCGAGATCTTTGAAATGCCGGTGTTGGGCTACCTGGGGTATTTGCCGTTTGGACTTGAATGCCTGGTGGTTGCCGATCTCGTGGAGCGTCTCGGGTATCGAGGCGCGGCAGGGAAAGGGCACTAGGCGGTTGGAAGGCCTCGAGGCTCGCCGTCGCCTGCGTTCGCCTAACCTGAGGAGCTTGCGCGCTCAGAACAGAGTAGCCCCCACAAGGGGATGCACCACGAAGCGCCGCTAGTGATCGCGTTGATACGTCCCGATGAGTTCTGCCTTGCCGAGAACATGCCCCGCCATCGCCGCCTCGAGCGCTGCCTTCGTTGGGGTACCCAGGTTCCCGAGCATGACATCGAGCGCATAAAGCTTGTGAAAATACCGATGTCGGCCGATGGGTGGACAAGGACCCCCATAGCCTGTCCGCTTCCAGTCATTCAAGCCCTGTCGGGTTCCGCCCGGCAGATCCTTCGACGACGCGGCTTCTGGCAACCCGGACACGGATGGCGGGATGTTGTACAACACCCAATGCACCCACGTGATTTTCGGGGCAGCCGGGTCCGGCGCGTCCGGATCATCGATAATCAACACCAAACTCTCCGTCCCGTCCGGCACATCGGACCATGACAGCGCGGGTGAGATGTCCTTCCCGTCGCAGGTGTACTGGGATGGGATTGTCCCATTTTGACTGAATGCCGACGACGTAAGCGTAAGACCCATCTGACCACCCCCTCCTCGAGTATCTGCATGTACGCTGTGTGATCCAATGAACACAAAGCTTGCGACACTCAGAATAAACGAGACTGCCCGAGGGCGATACCCGATGCATCGCGCATTTAACCCGGGCTTTTGCGTCACTGCAGCCTCCCTCGACACTGCTTGGAACGAACCAGCACCTATTCGTGGTCTCGTTGCGACCTCATGCAAAAGCATAGCGCACCCGCGACCGCCATGTCTCCTGCGTCGTCCGATGGCCTGGTTGCAGCCGATGAGCCCACATTGAGCGCATTTACGGTACCGTCGTTGGCCGCGCAGAAGCGAGTCGATGCGCCCAACGCGTCGTCTCCGGCAGTCGGAAGCCTTTGGTGCAGGCCATCACCAAAGCAATGGCCGTCTCAAGACACACGCGATGGCCAATCGATACATAGACGGGTTTAACCCCGGCACGCGTGCGCAGCACCGCGCCGATGATTTCATCCTTGTCACGCAGTGGCTGCCACGCGCCCCGTTCATCCGACACGGGTTCATGGCAACCGACCAACCGGGTCTTGGCCACACCAATACTGATCATCCCGGTAAGCACCCCCAAGTGGCAGGCCAGTCCAAAGCGACGGGGATGGGCATATCCCTGGCCATCGCAGAGGATCAGCGTCGGTAACTGCTTTAGCCTTTGAAGGGCCTCAAGCACCGCTGGGATCTCGCGAAACGAGAGCAAGCCGGGGACATAGGGGAAGCACGTAGGTTGGCGGGTCGCGACATATTCGTGCAATTCAAGCGCTGGGTAGGTGAGTACGGCAACCGCCGCCCGTGTAATGCGCCCATTTGCTTCAAACGCCACGTCCACGCCTCCCACAAACTGCACGGGACCCAGCCTGTCTTCCGTGATGACCTCGCCTCGCAGCGTATCCTGGATGGCCTTTGCCTCAGCCGGTGTAACATTCCAACTGTGGTGTGCAGATATCTTCACGGTCACACGCAGAGCCACGATTGAGCTTGGCTGGCCTCTTCCTCTGTTTTAATGGCGCATGACATCCCGTTAACTAAGGTGCCGCTTCGATAGCCGCGCCCGCCATACCCGCACCATAGCGCTTCATTTCGCGAAATGGGTGGCCCAAGCGAGGCACGAGATCCGTAATCGACATCGAGGTTTCAAAATTCCTAAGCCGTAGCGCAGGAAGAGGGCCTCACCTGCCTCCACACGCCCTTTAGCAAATCCCCTAAGTGGGCGGCCGGAGGCCGCAAATTAAAGTCCCTCAGGCCCCCTAACGCTGACAATGCCCACTGAATCGCCGGGCCTTTCACATCAAATGATACGGCTGCGCACCAGCCGGCAGGGTGCGCTTTCCTCTACGCTAAGCGTTCGGATCCGCCTAAGGCGTCCATCAGGTCGAGAAGTATCGCCTTTACAAGGACCTCGCCCTTCTCCCTTGTCGCAAGTTTTGGATCGCCGTAGACCCCACTGGGTGAATAATTTGGCGATCCCGCCTCCGTGCGGTTAAACGGTCCACTCCGCATCTGCGGCATGCAGGCAACGGCCTTATCCATGCGTACCACGTTCGGTGCAATCGCCAGCATGATCGAGGTTTCCATTTCGTCCGCATGGCCCCCGCGCACTTGCTCGGTCAGGCGAGAAGCCGCCTCGCGGTAGCGGGGTGTATCGTAAATAGTGACAAGGGTGATGCCTCGGCCCGAGCCGGCTCGCCGGATGGCGGCTTGCAACGGTCGTATCGTACTGATGCCGGTATTCAGTATAAGGGTCGTCCGGGCCCCGGAGCGCAAAATTCCTGTCAAAATATCGTAAATGGTGACCTCGAAGGCGTCACTCGAGACGCTGCAAGTGCCGGGGTAGTCAATAAATGCAGGGTAATGCCCGTAACCCACCGCTGGCCAGACAACCACATGGGCACCCTTGGTCAGCTCTTGTGCAAACCATTCCGCCTGCAGGCGGTCGGTGTTCATCGGGAGATGCCACCCGTGCCCCTTGCAGGCGGCACCAACAGGTAACACCGCGGTCGCCCCAGCATCCAGGTGCGCCTGGACCATGGGCCAAGTGACTTTTTCAACGCAGATGCCTCGCTTAGTCTTCTGGGTTCCCGGCGGTCCCATTATTTCCAAGGTCCCCGATCAGCTGTTGCATACGCCGATAATGTGAGCCCTCCCAATATACCCTCTCGCAACCCGCGCAGATCCAATAACGCTCATAGTATTGGGCAGTTTTCGGTGGCAATCGATGGAGGACGGCGTCTTTTTGCACTGGTGCGAGCATGGCATTACAACACATGCAACGGGTAAACGGCGCAATCGATCCGTAGAGATCAAGCCGGGACAGCACTTGTGCTAATTGTTGGCGAGAGTCGAGGGCCCGAATATAGCATCCGTGTGTAATCACCCGCTGCATCAGCAGGTCGCGATCCCGCGTTAAAACGACTCTTCGCTCCGCTGCCGAAATCCGAGCCATTTCACTATCGGTGTAGTTGTTTTGATACCGCGTATCAAACCCGAGCATACGCAGCTTCTTCGCCAGTGCCCCAAGATGTGAATCGGCAATAAATCGCGGCTCGCGCAGGCTTCTCTCCCTAACCCTAAGAACCGGTGTGATGTCGAGCGACTCAAATTGCGGGTAGACGCTAATCACATCGCCCTCCTTGACGGTGTAAGCGAAGTCCACCGACTCACCGTTGGCGAGGATTAGTTCTACCTCCGTGTGCGGCACACCGAGCGCCTCGATGGCGTGCTTGACGCTGGCGCGATCCGCCGCGCGATAGAGGAGCCGGCACTTCCTCCGTTCAGGGGGGAGAAAGTCGTTCAGTTCCTCATAGAAGCGGAATTCCGCGTTGGGCATCGCTAGCAAAGCCACTTATTGCTGTAATACAAGTACTTATAATAGATGTTTCATATTATACATGAGTATAAGGTCAATCCACGGCTGGGTGAACACCAGCGGGCCTCGGGCCAACGAACCTAAGCGCGGCGTAGATAATATCGACCCAATTCCCTGCGATCCGAGCTCTCGATACGGAGCACCGCAAGGCCACATCGACTTGTAACTGATTCAGACCAGCTCCCTCGCACGATCGGCCAATGACGGACTCCTGATCCCATTGCCTCGCGGCTCGCGTCTTTGTTTAACATTTAACACTGATACATTTACAAACAATAAATTAGAAAGAGATCCGTGTTTATTACATTAAGTGATAAATCGGCGTCGCTCAAGGCCCCAGCACCGGTACAGTAGAGGGTTCGCATGAGCGGGCGAACCACAAACTCAAATCGGCGAGGAACCGGGCGAGCCCCAACGGGAGACCCTCCCTTAAGGCATCCGCGCCCCTGGGGCAAGGCGCGCCGCTGCTTGTCTACAACGCCAATTAACAAGCCACTTCTATTATAAGGGTGCATCATCCAGGCGAGGGCCTATGGCAAGGCCCCTATACGCGCGTCCTGCCCCCCTCCCCGCACGCGCACGAGGGAGACAAATAGCCCCGCAAGCCGTCCCCTTACACATCCTGAGGCGTGTGAGGTAACTGTTGCGGCCGCCAACTAGTCACGCGCGCCGAGGCTATACGGACCGGAACCCGCCGCCATGATATAGAGCATGCCCCCCATGATCGCGAGATTCTTGAGAAAACTGTGCACCTGCTGGGTGTGCTCCGCGCCCTCGAAGGTCCAGAAGGCGTGAAAGACCAGGGTTACGGGGATAATAAACAGAAAGATCGCGAGCGCCCCCCATCGCGCTTGCCAGCCAAGCGCAATCAGTAACCCTCCGCCTAGCTCGATCAGGATCGTGGCAACGAGAAGCAGGTTCACCATCGGTAGCCCTTTGCTCGCCATGACAGCCGCTGTGCCATCGAAGCCCATCAGTTTCTCCACCCCGGCAATGATAAAAAGACCGGCAAGCAACACGCGGCCGACGAGCGGTCCAAACTGTCTCATGAGCGCAAAAAGTTTCATCGGTATCCCCCCTTTATGAGTGATCTGTTCAGGGCACAGGCCCCTGGTGAGACTCAGAGTGAGTTATGGTAAAGCAAAATTCCGTTGCCGCTTCATCTGCTTTGCGAGCGGCGGTAAGACATCCTCGCCATACCGGGTCTTGGATGGACCCATAGTGGCGCTTAAGTGCTTGGCAGGTCAAAAACGAGGACTTCCGCCCCGTTACCCTTTTCAAGTGTGACGTGCTCTTCAACATGACAGGCCGCACCATCTCCGGGGATAGCGATAATCCATTCAGCATCAACTCACCTCGAGCGACATGAACACACGCATCGGGCCATGTGCCCGATAGTGTGTGGCCGATTGGTCGCTATCAAATGTCCCAACTCAGTTGCCCGCATCCCGATAGATCCTCAGGGAACCGGTTCGGCCGTCGGGTGAAACAACCATGCGTAGGCGCCCGTCAAATTCCTCATGACGAAAGCGCTTTTGCTCGTAGCTGGGTGCAATGCCATTTTGCGATGGCGCGATCCAAATTTGCAGGAGATGTACAGGGGTCGTTTCGGAAGCATCGTACTCACTGTGGGTCACCCCCGTCCCTGCACTCATACATTGGACCTCACAAGAGCGAATGACTGTCCCGTTGCCGATAGTGTCTTTATGTTTTAACGCGCCCTCAAGAACGTAAGTAACGATTTCCATGTCCCGGTGAGCGTGCGCTGCGAAGCCCGAACCCGGCGCAATGACGTCCTCATTAATGACACGGAGCACGGAGAACCCCATATGTTCCGCGTCATGATAATTGGCAAACGAGAATGTGTGGTAACTATCCAACCAATTGAGGCGGCTACGACCACGTTCGTTGGCGTATCGCACAGTAATCAAATGCCTAACCTCGCCATCACCTGTCCACTAACCTAGCGCCAGACTCAACCGATGTACACGCCCAAAGGCCTGACCTAGTTACGCATTGACTCCGTAACAGGTATTATTTCCGAAGAGAACTCATACAGGAGATCTAACATTGGAGCGTCTAAAAGCCAAGATCCGGGATATCCCGGACTTTCCGAAACCCGGCATTATTTTTAGAGATATCTCTCCACTCGTAAGGGATCCAGCAACCCTACGATTCGCTATACATGAACTGGTCCATCCCTTTCTTGGAGAACGACTGACAGTTGTAGTGGGCATGGAAGCTCGTGGCTTCATCTTCGGTAGCCTGGTTGCCTGGGAACTTGGCATCGGGTTTGTGCCAATGCGAAAGCCAGGCAAACTCCCCTTCGATGTACATCGTGTCTCCTACGACTTGGAATACGGTTCTGCCGCATTAGAGGTTCACATCGATGCGCTCACAGACCAGGACCGAGTCCTGCTCGTGGACGATCTGATTGCAACTGGAGGCACAGCGGCTGCGAGTTGCGCGCTCATTGAAAAAGTAGGCGCTGAGATCGCGGGCTGCGCCTTCGTCGTGGAGCTCGATGATCTCAAAGGCCGACAAAAACTTGAAAAACATCGCGTACACGCGCTAGTCCATTACTGAAGCAACGAACTGCCCCCTGAAATGGATGCGTTTGGACTGGTTAATGTCGTGAACACGCGCGTCGATGCGATACTTGACTTTTGTTTGAAGACTCACTAGAAGAACAACGTAACGCGATAATAGGGTACTCAGGCCGTTCACTTGTTCAGGGGGGTCAAGGACGATAAGACCCACGATGCTGTTCCTGAGTCAGCATATTAACGAGGAGTTTTCCTAATCACCCGTCCCATGAGCGGGTTAGGCGCATTGCACTCAGCCTACAGCACCTGACCACCGTTGATACGGATGGTTTGCCCCGTAACAAACGAGGCCTCGTCCGAGGCGAGATAGAGGGCAGCCTTTGCGACATCCTCGGGCTGCCCAAAGCGCTTCATCGGCGTGCTCTCTAAAACAGCCTGGTACGCCGCTTCCGGCATCGCATCATGTGCAAAGGCGGTCTCGATCCATCCTGGCGCAAGCTCGTTGACTCGTACCTCGGGTGCGTATGACCGGGCGAGGCACTTTGTAAACCCTAAGATACCGCCTTTTGCTGCCGCGAATATTTCGGGATTACGCCCTTTCATGCCCTGCAACACCGCATCCCATGACATATTCAGGATCACACCACCGCCGGCTCCCCTCATCACAGGTGCAACTCGCCAGCAACACAGTATGGTCCCCCGCAAATCCACAGCGATTACACGGTCTAACTTATCCAAATCAGAAAGCTTCGCGCCAGAACCGGTCAATATATCGGCTCCGGCAATATTCGCCCAGATGTCGATCTTTCCAAGTGCATCCAGTGCGGTGTGCAAAAGGCGGTCAACGTGCTCCGGTTGTGCAACGTCAGCTTGCACTGCCAAAGCACGCCCACCCGCCTCATCAATCTCGTGGACAACCCGCTCGGCTTTAGACTTAGAACGATGATAGTGGACGACAACATACGCACCATGTTTCGCAAACAATTGCGCGATGGCGCGCCCGATCCCTCTGCTAGCACCGGTAATGACTGCGGCTTTATTTTCTAGCCGGCGTGTGTTCTCCATCATGACGATTTAGGGTTTTGCCTAGATTGTTAGTCGGCGCTTTGACTACAGGCGATTTGCCACCGTCTCTTGAGCACAAGCTGCGTTTTTGCAGCTTTGTAGTAGTTTACACGAGAGAAGCACACTGTGCTCCTAACGGGCGCTCAGCGCCTGTCAGGATCTGCGCATCCAACATATCCAACGACTTCCCGTTCCAAGCAACCACTACCTATGGTGAGGCAGTCAACCAGCATGGTATGCTGATAAAGGTAACTCCCAGCAACCCCACGTGCGTGTGTACTACCTAGCGCGTACAAACGCAGATGAAAATAGCGTGTGCCTGATTCTTTTCTCCTACAAGAGTCATCCTATCTACGATCTGGTACTCGCCGCCAATCGCGACGAGTTTTACGACCGCCCGACTGCACCGGCCAGTTTCTGGCAAGATAGACCCGGCGTGTGCGCGGGCAGAGATTTGCGCCATGGGGGTACCTGGTTAGGGATTGACACCCGCGGCCGATTCGCCGCCATAAGTAATTATCGCGATCCAGAATCTGATAGGGCAGATGCTGTCTCCCGCGGAACCGTCGTTAGCAATTTCCTCCTTGGATCAGAAGAACCCTTGAAATTTCTTCGGCGGCTTTCGCATGAACGGTGCAATTATAATGATTTTAACCTGATTCTTGCCGACCGATCCCGTATTTGGTACTACTGCAATCGCAATGACAAGGCACGACCGGTATCACCAGGGGTTTATGGCCTAAGTAATCACCTGCTGGATACGCCCTGGCCAAAGGTAATAGATGGGAAAGCAGCCTTACACAAATTGCTCTCCAAAGAAAAGGAGGTCGATCCTGAGAAAATCTTCGCTATACTCGCTGACCGATCGATCCCTGATCATGATCGCCTGCCTAATACGGGTGTTGGCCTTGAGATGGAACGCACACTCTCGCCGCGATTTATCAGCAGCCCTCATTACGGTACACGCTCATCAACAGTCCTGCTGATCGACCAGTGCGGTAACGTGACGTTTATCGAGCGCTCCTTCGATGCACAATGCAACGAATCTCAAACGATTCATTACGGTTTTACAATCACAGAAAGTTCTCCGTTACAACGCTCTTCAAGGATGTCTGCGAAATGAGCAAACTACGCTTGTACCATCGTTTGTACAGATTTCTAGCTGAACAACACACACGGCAGATGCCTCATCCGCAGTACCGGCATTAGCCAATGTCGTAGGTGGCAACATGAGCATTCTAGATTTTCTAGGCTAACGTGAGACAACCACATTAGCCGCCGCAATTCTCTAAGCAAACGATGAGAAAACCCGCCATCATCAAATTGCGAAACCTGACCAAAGTTTATCAGGAAGGAGAACGCGAGCACATTGTCCTGCGCGAAGTAAATGCAGAATTTAACGAAGGCGAGCTCATTGTTCTGCTCGGCAGGAGTGGGTCGGGAAAATCTACACTCCTCAATCTCATAAGTGGCATCGATGTACCGACCACCGGAGAAGTAATCATTAATTCCACTCCACTGACCCGAATATCTGAACAGGCACGCACATTATTTAGGCGTCGCCATATTGGCTTTATTTTTCAATTTTTTAACCTTATCCCCACACTGACTGTAGAGGAAAATCTGCTCCTACCGTTAGAGTTGAACGTCCGCAACAACGCGGAAGAGGTTGAGAAGGCGCTCCATTTACTTGACGAAATTGGTCTTCGTGATCGTGCCGGGAGCTATCCGGATCGGCTATCGGGAGGTGAACAACAGCGTGTCGCCATTGCCCGCGCCCTGACGCACGATCCATTGCTGATACTTGCCGACGAACCGACCGGCAATTTGGATCTCGAAACGGGACACGATGTGCTCGATCTTCTGGATCGACTTACTAGACAGGCTGGCAAGACGTTGATCATGGGCACGCACAGTAGAGAGGTCGTTGGTATAGCCGATCGCATTCTGACCATCCGTAGCGGTCAGCTTATGGAGGAAGAAGCAACCCCGTGAACCGGATCCTCTGGCGAGCCAGCCTGCGACACTTGCTTACACATCCCTGGCAAACGGGTCTCGCCGTCCTCGGCATTGCCCTTGGTGTTGCAGTCGTGGTGTCAATCAACCTCGCGGAAGTCAGTGCAAAGCGCGCCTTTGCACTATCCATAGAAACCGTTATTGGCAAGGCGACCCATCAAATCATTGGAGGACCATCAGGCCTTGATGAAGCGATCTACGTTCAACTTAGGGTAGAGGAAGGCTGGAAATCTGCGGCACCCGTCGTCGAGGGCTATGTCTATGTGCCCGGTGATCCCGGACGCACCTTGAAACTTCTGGGAGTCGACCCTTTTGAGGAATCGCCGTTTCGGACATATTGGCAGCATTTCGGGCGGGACTCAGCCATTGACATGGCTACGTTAGTTACAGAGCCCAATACGGCGTTGCTGAGCGCAATAACCGCCAAACAGCTAGGGCTCAAACGCGGGGACACACTGAAATTGCGGGTGGATGGGGAGCCTTATGCGGTGCGCATTGTTGGACTTAGCCCCTCTGGGAATAGCAAAGGCAAGTTCAGCCTAGACGATGTGCTTCTAACGGACATCTCAACCGCACAAACGCTCCTTGGAATGCTAGGCCGGCTCAGCCGCGTTGACTTAATTTTACCAACGGGTCAACAAGGAAGTGCCCAGTTGGAGAGGCTTCGCGCGCTATTACCCCCCGCTCCCGAGGTGATACCCACTGGCGTACACACAGAGACAATCCAGCAGATGACACGCGCATTTCATACGAATCTCACGGCACTCAGCCTGCTCGCCCTGCTCGTTGGTATGTTCCTGATTTACAACACCATGACCTTTCTTGTCGTGCAACGTCGTGAACTCATCGGCAACCTGCGGGCACTCGGGGTCACGCGGCGACAAATCTTCAAGACCATCCTCGTTGAGGCGCTTTCCATTGGACTTGTCGGCACCCTGTGCGGCTTGTTATTCGGCATGCTGCTTGGCGAGGGACTTCTCGGACTGGTAACACAAACCATCAACGACCTGTACTTCGCAGTCACGGTGCGGCAGCTCGCTGTGCCGCCATTGGCCCTCGCATTGGCCGTGTTATTGGGTCTCGGCGTAACTGCGCTTGCCGCCTTCGTACCGGCCAATGAGGCTGCCATCGTTCCTCCGCGAGTAGCGATGAGCCGCTCTCTGTTTGAGACCAAAGCCCATCATTGGGTAAGACGCAGCGCCCTGAGCGGCGTTTTGGTGATTGCGTTCGCTACGGCAACCTTGTTGCTCCCGAGTAACAGCCTTGGGCTCGGACTCATTGGCCTTTTCGCCCTCGTCCTCGGCGCGACCCTCATTACTCCCGCGGCTACGGTTGCACTCGTTCGCCTGTGCCAACCCGCAGTCAGTCGCGTCTTTGGACTCATTGGCCGCCTTGCCGCGCGTTCGGTCCTCGCTTCCTTGAGTCGAACGACAGTTGCCGTTGCGGCCCTCATGGTCGCGGTGTCGGCGGTTTTGAGTATCGGGATCATGATCGGCAGTTTCCGGCTATCGGTAGCCGAGTGGCTCGATAGCGTTGTGCGGGCTGATCTCTACGTTTCACTCCCGCACCCTGTGGCAAGCCCCCCAGAGGGCACCCTGGCGCCTGCCTTGGTTGAGCGGATCGGTGCAGCCCCCGGCGTTGTGGATTGGAGCACTGTGCGGCGCACACGCATCGATTCAGAGCGTGGCATAACCGAGATCGTTGCGTACAAACTCTCACCTCATTCCCACAGTGGCTTTCGCTTCAAGGAGGGAGATCCCAGTGCCATCTGGCCAGCCTTCGAAGATCAAGAAGCCGTGCTGATCTCCGAGCCCTACGCTTACCGCCATGGGCTTGGAGTCAACGCGTTGGTGCGTCTACGCACGGACCACGGCGAGCGAGACTTCCGCGTCGCCGGGGTCTACTACGACTACGGCTCGGATCAGGGGGTCATCGCCATGAGCCGGCGCACCTACGAACGCAACTGGACCGATCGGGGGGTATCCGGAATTGGCATCTACCTCGACCCAGATACTGCCCCAAAGGAAATTGAGGAGGTCCTCCACCGCATCGCAGGGCCGCATCAAGAAGTACAGATCGTGTCCAACCGTGCGATCAGGGAGGCTTCCTTGGAAGTCTTTGACCGAACCTTTGCGATCACCGAGGTACTACGCTTACTTGCGGCAGTCGTTGCATTCATCGGTGTGTTTAGCGCGTTGACGGCCCTGGAACTGGAGCGGGCACGTGAATTCGGTATGCTGCGAGCCATCGGACTCACGCCGCGGCAACTTTGGGGCTTGATTATGTCGCAAACTGGGCTAATGGGCGTTGCTGCTGGGCTGCTAGCACTTCCTGTCGGCGTTGCGCTTGCAGTTACGTTGATCTACGTAATCAACCAAAGATCATTCGGCTGGACCATGGACGCCTACATCAGTTCCGGTTCCCTCGCGCAAGCTATGCTGCTTGCGGTCACTGCGGCCGTACTCGCTGGCATCTATCCTGCGTTTAAGATGACGCGTGCTCGACCCGCAGACATGCTGCGCGAGGAGTAGCGCCCCGTGGCCCGTCAACGCTTCATTTTACTCATCGCAGCCGCACTCGTCTCGACTGGATTGATCGCTGGATTAGCATACAGCCTGTGGTCATTGGGCGATCATAATCTTGCAGGCGAACCGCATGTGATTGCCGATGCATTAGTTGGCGAAAACACATCAGGATTCGCTCAAGCTACCCGCACGCGACCATTCTCATTCCCAACAGACTATGGTCCTCATAATGCATACCAAGCAGAGTGGTGGTATTTCACTGGTAATGTGGTTACGTCTCTGGGGCGACCCTTTGGCTTCGAGTTGACGTTCTTCAGGGTCGCCCTAGCACCAGGTGAGCCCGTCGATAAATCGCCTTGGCGAACCAATCAACTGTACCTGGCGCACTTTGCATTAACTGATGTCGACGGCGAAAAGTTCTATGCCTATGAACGTGTGAGTCGAGGCGCGCTTGGCCTTGCCGGTGCAAGATCGGACTCCCTCACTATATGGCTTGAAGACTGGTCTGTACGATCAAGCGAGACGCGACACTTTCCCGTGATCCTGAGTGCCGCCGAAGGCAACATCGCCATTGAACTTAGCCTTGAACAAGGGAAACCGGTAGTACTGAATGGATACCGAGGACTAAGCCAAAAGAGCAGCGGGCCGGGGAATGCATCGTATTACTATTCGCTGACTCGCATGCCGACACGCGGGACCGTGCGGATCGACGGCGAGACCTTCGCTGTCGTAGGCACAAGTTGGATGGATCGTGAGTGGAGCACGAGCGCGCTTGGCCCCGATCAAATCGGATGGGACTGGTTCGCCTTGCAAATGTCGGATGGGCAAGAAATCATGTTCTATCGGCTAAGACGGCAAGACGGCAGTACAGACCCTTATAGTGCTGGAACGCTGGTAACGCCGAGTGGTGCAGCGCTTCAACTGACGCATGATGCGGTGCAGATTGAGGTATTAGATTATTGGAAGAGCCCTCGTGATAGCACCCGTTATCCAGCCCGGTGGCGCATTAAAGTCCCGATCGAACGACTGGAATTAGAAGTGCGACCCATATTAGCTCAACAGGAATTGAATCTTTCTGTACGCTACTGGGAAGGTGCCGTAGAGTTTGCGGGTACCCACGCCGATGAGCCGATCCACGGACGAGGCTATGTGGAACTGACCGGATACGATCGCCACAAAGCTGCCAACAACCGTTAGCATTCGAACTCGCACCCACAGCATCTGCATCATACACCGCTGCGGTTCAAATGCTGTGCTCTCAGTTTTGATCACAGCCGGTAGAATATGGGAGAACAGCCCTATTTTAGGCAGCCAATATGATCCCGTTGCATGACGATAACCCAACCAGCATTAATCCGATCGTCACTGTAGGTCTGATCGCGACCTGCATTTTGGTTTTTTTCTGGCAGCTCGGGTTAGGGCCGGAGGGAAACCAGCGAATCGTATTCAGTCTTGGAATGATACCCGTCGTCTTGTTCCATGAGACCGAGTTGCCAAGCGGTCTTGATCTCGTACCGCCCGAATTCACGGTCATTACCTCAATGTTTCTCCATGGTGGTTGGATGCATTTGATAGGAAATATGCTCTACCTTTGGATATTTGGAAATAATGTCGAGGATGCGATGGGCCATGGCCGCTTCCTGGTCTTCTATTTGCTCTGTGGTATCCTAGCCGCATTAGGTCAGGCGGTACTTAATCCAATGTCGACCCTGCCCATGATCGGCGCGAGCGGGGCCATTTCCGGCGTACTCGGTGCCTATCTTTTATTGTACCCACATGCACGAATTCTTGTTTTGGTTCCGATCGGACTTCTGTTAACCACCGTATCCATGCGCGCATTTTGGGTGCTTGTGTTCTGGTTTGCATTGCAACTACTCTATTCCACAGTTGGGGATCCAACGATCGGCGGCGTCGCATGGTTTGCCCATATTGGTGGCTTCGTTGCGGGAATGGCCTTAATCCCCCTGTTTAAACATCGGAAAGTGCACCTGTTGAATCCTCCGCACCACACCGGACGCGGATACCAATAAGCGTGCTACCCATGGCGAACAGCATGTCTGTCATCATCCCGACCCATAATCGAGCAGAGTTTTTGCGGCCCGCCCTAGACTCCGTCTATGCACAGAGTTCCCCACCAGACGAAGTCACTCGCAGACCGCGGCCTAAATCATATTTGCTATGAAATCCCGGCGCATCTCATGAGACTTAAGCACTGGAATACAGAAACCGATGGAATGTTAACAGAAGCAGCTTTTTGCGAAAAAATGCAGGCGTTGGGCTATGAGGTTTCTCGCTACGTTTATCCACCCGGCACGTATTTTCCTGATCATACCCACGAGCTTGACAAAATCGACGCGGTTCTTTCAGGCCGTTTCAAGATGACCGTTGAGGGAGAGACCGTCATTTTGGAATCCGGCGATTATCTTTTTGTTCCGAAAGCGACGGTGCACAGTGCCGAAGTGATAGGGAACGTGCCCGTTGTAAGCCTTGACGCTGTTAAAGTACGCTAGCGCGTAGACACTTCGGCATGAAAATTACGGACTACACCTTCGGAAAGATTGACATCGATGGGACGGTCTATACAACAGATGTGATCATCTATCCTGCAAAAATCGATTCCTCCTGGTGGCGGAAGGAAGGACATCGGCTTCAAATCAAAGATCTCTGCGACATTGTCAAGGCAAAACCGGAAGTTGTCGTGATCGGGACAGGTTACTTCGGGCGGATGGACGTTCCTCGTGAGACAAGGACATATTTAGAATCACTTGGGATCACGGTTCACGCCGTTCGCACCAGCGATGCGGTAACCCTGTTTAACAGATTACAACAAGATGCGGCGGCCATTGTGGCAGCCCTGCACTTGACCTGCTAGGTATCCCCCTAACCCGAGGGCATACAAGACGCTTGCTTTTAAACTCTATGCCGACTTTCACCCATCTCGATGCCACCTGCAATCAGATGAGCTGTACGCAATGGTTCAGGTATCGTGCCGTTGACAGCTAAGTGCCAGATCAGTTCACGGGCCTCGTCATGTGAAATACCAGCCCGCTGTACATAGACGCCTGCGGCTCGTTCCACGGGGCCTCCCCGCTTGATACGTGCCCACTTGGCTCGCCCTCCCGGAACGTTATTGAGCAATACCTTCTCGATGATTTCCATATTTGGCGCCTTACGAACAATGGCCATGACAGGAATTTGCAATTCTTTATTCAGCCGCTTGATGTCAACCACATTAAAGCCGGCAAAGGCGATTCCTTGGATCATGATTGCCTGAAGTTGGGGGAAGAACCGCGACTGAGCCACGAGTTCAATCAACATGCGCGTTGCATTCACCCCATCACGGCGCACCTTGCCGCTCAATACTCCCTCAAGCCGTACCCCCGAATAGACAGCTCCAACCACCCGCACATCCCCGCGGTGATTCGGTGGGAAGGGGGCATCATCAAAACCAACGACGTGAGAAATCGTCTGTTGATTCATCAATCGAATTCCTGAAGACGAACAGGCCCATTAGCATTCCTATAATTAATTATCCATGGCTTGGGACGAGTGAGTAAAATAACACTTTTGATCTTATCTAAGCTATGGCCAAGCGCCGACGACACCCCCGGCCGGGTCAATAACTACCCGCGTAGGCCAGGCATGGACACTGTATCGCTTCCATAATGAGAAGTTCACGTCACTTACAATGGGATGTTGGCGATCGTAGCGAACGATGATATTGCGCAGAGTATCGATGTTTTTTTCATTGTCGAATTTGGGTGAATGCACTCCGATCACCGCAATCTTGCTGCCATATTTCATTTCCAACTTGCGAAGGTTCGGAATGACATGCATACAGTTGATGCAACCGTAGGTCCAGAAATCCAGGACAACCCCCTTGCCGTGAAGGTCAGCTAAGCTGACCGGACGTGATACATTCAACCACGACAGGGACCTATCAAAGTCCGGCGCATGCGGGCGCTCATCGGCTACGACCCGCATCATTGGACCCGTTGTACCTGCAAGCCATACGAGCAACGCCACAAAGACCAGGAGAACCCTAACCAGAAACCACCCTCCGATTATGGGCCCGAAATAATGGCTTACATTCGGCGGGGCAGTTGGCATCCGTGACCACCTCATAGTGTCAAACTGTTGACCCCTTGTGCTCCTCGCATCGTCAAACTTCATCTTAGCCTGAGAGGGGAGTCCACGTCGCCAGTAAGTTCCAGAGATAAGAAAGCCCATCCACTGGATGGGCTTTACAAGCTGTGTGAAAGACTGGACGCCACCGCGTCCGATACCACACCTCTCACCCGCTACTGATTTCTTGGCATGAATCCAAAGCCTTTATAAAACCCTTCGGATACCTCATCGTCCGTCATCTCCATTGTTGCAATATGCGCCTTCATCTCTTCCATAGAGACTGCGCCGTCACCGCTGGTATCCATGATATCGAAGTTTTCGGTCGCCCACGGGGCGAATCCCGTGATGCCTCGCTGGGTTTTCTGAAACTCCTCGATTTCCGTCATAACAAGCATGCCATCGCCATTTCTATCAGCCATTGCAAACACATCGGTCCATGGCATGAAACCCTGGGCCTGCACATGGGAAACGGTTCCGAACAGAAATGCGAAGATAGCTGATAGTATGTTTTTATTCATCCCAAAGGTCCTCGTTGCATAGATCCTCATCGGTACTCGCGACGAGACGGTAAATTGACCGTACACGCGTGAGTACGTTCACCCACGTGTTACGGTACAAAACGGTTGTCGCATGAGGGTCACGAAGATTTAACATTTCCATCACACGAAGTGATTGTCCTGGGCATTGACCTACCAGAACAGGCTCGCCGGCTCTGTGGCCTCGCCGCGGTGTTGTGGAGACATTGACAGTTCTAAAGCGCTGGAAAGACCGGTCCTTGCCCCACAGATCTGCATAACATCGGGGCAGAACACCTGACGATGAACTCGATGCTTTTGACGAATTCTACCCCTGCAGGCCCTCATCCTCAAATGTTAGCTCAACCCGACTTCGGGATCACGCACCGGCTGCGCATAAAAAAGCCCATCCAGTGGATGGGCTTCGCGAGATAAAAAAATGACGGGCGCTACCGCGTCCAACACGTGTCATTCTTGTTCAGCTATTGATTTCTGGGCATAAAACCAAACCCCTTATAAAACCCTTCGGTGACCTGACTATCCGTCATCTTCATTGACATCGTATACACCTTCATCTCATGCATGGTCACCATGCCATCGTCGTTGGTATCCATAGCGTCAAAGTTTTGGCTCGCCCACGGGGAAAATCCCGAAACTTCGGTATGAGCCGTTTGAAACTCCTGTATTTCGACCATGGTAATCATGCCATCACCGCTTGTGTCAGCCATCACAAAAACTTCGGTCCACGGCATGAACCCCTGCGCCTGAACAGAGAATGCGGTTACAAAAAGTAGGGTAAAAACAGCCACTAATATGCTTTTCTTCATCGCGAGAATCCTCGGTAGATTTCATTGTCATGAGTATTCGCTGCTCAGCAGCAAACTCCCATGGTGAACGTGAGTGCGCCCACAGGACCGTACTGTACGGCGGGAATGTAACAAGAGTATCACCAACGTTTAACATTTTTATCATAGAAACATCACCTCCAGCCAAGGATTTGGCGAGGCGGCTGTGTCCCAGAGGCGCGCGTTGAGGAACCGGGATGACGGGGCTTAGCTAACAGGACCCCTCGGTGAGGGCGTGGTGCGCAATTGAAACTTGAACCGCGTGCCGCCGTTGCGGACGCTTTCAACGCCGATGGTGCCGCCATGCAGGTCAATGATGCGTTTCGTGATCGCAAGGCCAAGGCCGGCCCGCCCAGAACGCTCCTTGTGGCTCTGTTTCACCTGGTAATAACGGTCAAAGATATAGGGTAGCTCGTCCTCCGAAATGCCCGATCCAGTATCCGAGATAGTCACCGTGATGTGGTCGCTATTTGGGCACAGCGCCAGCATGATAGTTCCGCCCTCTGGCGTATTCTGCAAGGCATTATCGATCAGGTTCTCGAACGCTCGTTCGATCAATCCAATATCGGCGACGACCTGGGGGATTTCGGCGGGAATTTCGGTTTGAATAGTAACCTTCGCCTGCTTCGCCCGGAGCTGGAATTTCTGCGCGATATCCAGGACTAGTTCGGAAGGCGAAAACTGTTCACAATGAATTTCAACCCATCTGGAATCGAGCTTGCCGAGCTCAAATAGCTCATCGACGAGTTTACCGAGCCGTTGACTGTGTCGTGATGCAATTTCTAGATAGTTCCGCCGTTCTTCTCGCGCAAGATCCTTATCTTTCAACAAAACAGTGTCCAGATAGCCGCTGAGCGCTGCAAGTGGTGTACGTAAATCATGAGAGATATCGGCCACCAATTCACGCAGCAGCGTGTCCGCGTCTTTCAGTTTCTTCATCTGCTCCGTGATCTTGCTCGCCATCTCATTGAAACTGGCTGCTAGGCGGTCGATCTCGTCGCCTGACCGATCTCCGATGTCCGGAGGAAAGTCGCCTGTTCTCGCGCCGAAGTCATTTTTTTCAAAGCTTTCCATAGCCGAAGTCAGATACTTTAGGCGTCGCGTAAGCAGCGCGAAACTGATCAAGGCCACTACCAAGCCAAACACCAGGGCAACGAGAAAAAGCTCCATTGTTAACTGAAATAAGTGCCGAATTCGGAATCTCTGTAAGACGTTGTCATAGGTTTCCCCACCCAAGATGACATAGAGATAACCCTTCGGCGTGCCCTGCTCGGGGATAGGAGCGACAGAGAAGATCTTTCGGCGCCCGAGGTCACGGGGATCATCGCCGAAGATAGGATACTTGCCCGTGTTATCCAAAGCCGCACGCAGGGGCGCAATGTCCACGCGGCTACGCTGTACCTTTCCTGGTGGGGCATTGTAAGTGAGGATATTACCATGTGAATCCAGCAAATAGATCTCGATGCTCGGGTTGATCTCCATTACCTTACCAAACACGGTCCTCAGTACTTCCGATGTCAATTTCCATCCCCGAAAACCCATGTTCTGTGACACAATGGATCTTGCGAGATCTCGATGGAGTTCTTGGGCAACTTCATGCTGGTATATGCTAGTGGAAAACTGCATTGCCAGGACAAACAACACGCCCAAAAGGAAAAATAGCGCCAACAGTACGGCTGCGAGTTTCCCATAAAGTGTATTTGGAACCACTTAGCCCCCCGCGTGTCGATCAGAACTCGAAAATTTATAACCAACACCCCATACCGTAACAATGTATTGGGGATCCGCCGTATCCACTTCGATCTTGGCCCGTAGCCGGTTGATATGCGAGTTTACCGTGTGTTCATAGCCGCCATGCCCATGTCCCCAAACGGCATCGAGCAGCTGAGATCGACTAAAGACCCGTTCCGGATGCCCAGCAAAATAAGCCAACAGATCGAACTCTTTTGCTGTTAGCGTGAGAGATTTACCATTTAAAGTGACCGATCGACTGCCTGTATCGATGATGAGATCCCGGACTTTAATCGTTTCAGGCTCTGCGGCATCGCGGCTGCTTAGCGCATGCATTCGACGAAATATTGCCTTCACTCGTGCCACTAATTCCAAAACACTAAACGGCTTGGTTAAATAGTCATCCGCACCGAGTTCCAGACCCAGAACTCGATCCAATTCTGTGGTCTTTGCTGTTAACATCAGAATAGGGGTGTAATGTTCTTGTCCCCGTAGTCGTCGGCAAATCTCAAGACCGTCCAACTCCGGAAGCATCAAGTCAAGAATGATAAGATCAAAATGTTTGGACTGAGCAAGTGAGAACCCCGCAGCGCCACTATGAGCTACAGTCACGTTGCAGTTAAGATCCTCTAGGTGGATCTTCACGAGGTCGGCGATGTCGCGGTCATCCTCCACAACGAGAATGCAACGCTGCATAGGTTGTGGGGTCCTTCTTGCCTTTGAACTCATGGCACCCTGTTTTTATTTTCCCACCTCAAACACAAAGAGAGTAGCGCCAAGCATACTGAGCGATCATCACAAAAGTTTCACAAAGCCATAGGCAGTCCAGCGTGTTGAATTCAAAGAGCAGAAGCCCAAAGATATGCCTTTGCACTGCGGATGTGCCAGATTGAACACACCACAAAGGCTAAAGGGCCCTTGATATGCGTCTGGGGCGAACCGCATCATCATCACTGAAACCGCCTCCCAACCGGCAGCGAACTCTACTTTTGGCTGAAGACCGTATCACGAGGGCATGACGTATCACCATGCTTGGAGTCAAGTGTTATCCTCCCCATAGAGCTTGCCCGCCGCAAGCCCTTTGGCTCAGCCGCCTTAGGCTCGCATCATGCCCTGCCGCCTCGCACTCAACCTAGCGCCCTGTTGATCCCCCACCGTGTGGCAAGAAAAGCGGAAGCTCGCAATCAATAGCTTAAGAGACTTTCTTAATACTAAGCTTGAGACTCTTGTTGGGCGGCACTTGGCCTCGTCAGCGGAGCAGCATGTGCTCTCCTTGTTTCAGGAGGTCGCTGCCACAGTCCCCGCCTATGGGGCATTTCTGAAGGCACAAGGCGTCGATGCCGGTAACATACAGACTTTCGAGGCATTTCAGAAGCTCCCCTTCATAACCAAGGACAACTATGTCAACTGCCACCCCATCGCGCATTTGTGCCGAAACGGGCGACTCGAAACCTGCGATATGGTGGCCGTATCCTCAGGTTCCACCGGTAAGCCTGTCTTTTGGCCGCGGTTTATCAGTCACGAGTTCGCCACGGCCGCACGCTTCGAGCAGGTATTCCACGACAGCTTTCAGGCCGACAGCCGGGGTACGCTTGCTGTCGTTGGCTTCAGTCTGGGGAGCTGGGTCGGCGGCATGTATACGGCTGCCTGTTGCCGTCATCTGGCATCGAAAGGGTATCCTGTCACTGTAATAACCCCGGGCAACGACAAAAATGAGATCCTCCGCGTGATCAAGGCGCTTGGGCCTGCCTTCGATCAGGTCGTGTTCCTTGGTTACCCGCCATTTATTAAGGACGTGATCGATGAGGGCATTGCCCTTGGGATGAACTGGAGTCGGTACAGAACCAAGTTGGTATTCGCCGGTGAGGTATTTAGCGAAGAATGGCGAAGCTTGATCTGCGAGCGGGTGGGATCCGACAACCCTTATTTTGACTCGGCCGCATTTTATGGCACCGCCGATGCCGGGGTATTGGGTAACGAGACACCACTTTCCATCTGCATCCGTCGTTTTCTCGCAGATGAACCTACCGCGATGCGGAAGCTCTTCGGTGAATCACGCCTACCGACGCTGGTGCAATATGATCCTTTATGCTGGTTCTTTGAGACCTTCGATGGCACATTGCTTTTCACAGGCGATAATGGCATTCCGCTCGTGCGCTACCATATATCGGACGAAGGCGGGCTGATCACATACGACGCATTGCTACAATTTCTCGCGCAATTTAACTTTGATCCAATAAAGGAATTGCGGCGATATAGCCAACGCGGCGCTCGCAGTCAACCTTTTGTCTACGTATTCGGCCGATCGCATTTCACGATTTCGTACTTCGGCGCAAAGATCTATCCGGAAAATATCACTGTTGGCCTGCAACAGGCCGGCATCAAAGAATGGGTAACTGGAAAATTTGTGATGCAGGTCCAGGATGACGAAGATCAAAATAAGTTTCTTTTTATTGCAGTAGAACTCGCGCCCAATGCAGTAGCAGACGATGAGCACCGCAAGCTTGTTGTGGAGTCAGTCACATACCACATTCGGCGGCTAAATAGCGAATTTGCCCATTATGTACCCGAAAAATACCAGAAGCCCCGGATCACACTTCTACCCCATGGTGATCCTGAATGGTTCCCGTCTGGTGTCAAGCATCGATATACGCGCCCCTAGTCAGGCATCAAGTATGCGACAATTGCATACGCAAGCGCTAGTTCAGCGCGGCAAGTATTGACATAACCATGGTACATTCTCCTCGCAGGCGGCCACTTCTGATTTATGACGGTGACTGCGGATCCTGTCGATACTGGATACGCTACTGGGCAAAACTGACGGGTGATGCGATCCAGTACGAACCGTATCAGGCCGTAGGTGACGAATTTCCTGATATACCACCGCACGATTTCAAGCGCGCTATACAGTTTGTGTCTCCGGATGGAAAAATCTGCAGTGGTGCTGAAGCATCGTACAGAACGCTCAGCTTTGCCAAGGGACAAGGCTTCTGGCTGTGGCTCTACAAGTATCTGCCAGGCTTTAGCTGGGTCTCGGAACTCGTCTATTTGTTTCTCTCTCGCCATCGCCCCTTATTTCACCGGATCTCCATTCTGCTGTGGGGTCGCGAGTTAGAACCTGCTCGTTTCGCGATCATCAGCTGGGTTTTCCTGCGCTACCTCGGTCTCATCTATTTCTGTGCATTCGTATCATTAGGCACACAGATTTTGGGACTTGCCGGCAGCAACGGCATCATCCCTTTGCATGACTACCTTGTTCAGCTTGATAGTGCGTACGGACTAGAAAAATATTGGCTTGTACCCACGATATTATGGTTCAATACCAATGATTTCTTTCTCCAGTCTATTTGCATTCTAGGTGCACTCGTTTCCCTCTTCGTCGTCTTCAATTTTCTCCTACAGCTTTCCCTTATCGCAGTCTTCGTGCTTTATTTGTCACTGTTCTACGCGGGGCATCTATTTATGGCATTCCAGTGGGATCTCCTGCTTTTGGAAACAGGCTTTCTCGCTATCTTCCTCTGCCCAGCCTCGCACGTCGTCGTCTGGCTGTATCGCTGGCTTCTATTTCGCCTTATGTTTCTCTCAGGGGCCGTGAAACTACTCAGCAACGATGCGTCCTGGGCAAATCTCAGCGCACTGTCCTATCACTACGAGACACAACCCCTTCCGACACCGATTGCATGGTATATCCATCACTGGCCGGCCTGGTTTCATACATTTTCTGTTGCCTGCACCTTTGTTATTGAATTGGTCATTCCATTCTTGATCTTTGCCCCCCGGAGAGTTCGGTTTATCGCGGGTTACACCTTTGTCTTTTTCCAGATCACAATTCTTGTGACGGGTAACTATAACTTTTTCAATCTATTGGTAATTGGATTGTGTATCTTTCTTTTCGATGATGCCCATGTCAGAAAAATCATTCCTCACGGTCTCGATAAAAAACTTGCCCTATCCGTCAATTTGAAGGGGGTAACACAGCTTCGTTCTGTTATCGTGGGCACGGTCGCAGGGGTCGTTATCTTCATCAGTAGTTTCCAGCTCTTAAGTGTACTCACCAGAACGCCGCCGCCCCGGTTTGCTGCTGTGGTTACGGAGCTTTTTGCACCGTTTAGGATCGTCAATCCCTATGGCCTGTTTGCGGTGATGACCACTATGCGCCCCGAGATCATCGTGGAAGGATCATATGACCGAACAAACTGGATCGAGTACGAATTCGAATATAAGCCCGGGAATGTGAAGAGACGTCCGCGCTGGAATATTCCGCACCAGCCGCGGCTTGACTGGCAAATGTGGTTCGCCGCGCTCGGCGATGAAAGCCAAAATCCGTGGTTTGGAAACTTCCTCTTTCGTCTTTTACAAAACTCCCCTGATGTCCTCAACCTCCTACACGCAAATCCCTTTCCGGAAAAACCGCCAACCTACATTAGGGCGCTCCTCTATGACTACAAATTCACGGATCCAGCAACGAAACGGCAAAATGGGCAATCGTGGGTGCGCGAACTCGAAGGAATGTATTTTCCGACCATCCAGCTCAGGGAAGCCAGATAGGCTTCGCCGGCGACAGACCCTGTGTTAACTCGCCTTATCCATAATTACGTACTTGCATCAATCACAATAGACCGCGATTCGGGCCATCCGTTCTATGAACAAAATGCTATGGGTCAAATCGGTAAGATTTCCCGTTCGACAAATCGAATACAAGTTTCAATGCCAGCCGCGCTGAATAGGCACTCAAGCCGGACCAACCATACGCTGATATTATCGGAACTGTTCGCAGTATTTTGCGCTTTGCTCTTGCTATATGGCTGCTCATCCGATACACCACCGCTACCAAAACTTCCTGAACATGGAACGATCCTGGCATTTGGTGACAGCCTTACGGCAGGGCAAGGTGCAAAAAAAGAAGAAAGTTATCCAACCGTGCTCGCGCAGTTGACGAAGCGCGACGTGATCAATGCAGGCGTCTCAGGTGAACTTTCAGGAATAGGCGTAAAGCGCTTACCCCAGTTACTGGACAGATACCAGCCGGATCTCCTGATCATCTGTCACGCAGGAAACGACATGCTGCGAAAAAAAGATCCAAATGAAATCAAAGCGAATCTCCGTGAGATGATTCAATTAGCACAGCAGCAGAGTGTCCCCGTTGTGCTTCTGGGTGTACCGAGGCCTGGTCTGTTTCTGACACCTGCCAGTTTCTATACAGAACTGGCCGAAGAGTTTAACCTAGTCTACGACGGTGACATCTTGCCCGACGTTCTGTCTGATCCTTCACTGAAATCCGATCCGGTCCATGCCAATAACAGAGGCTATCTGCAGATGGCAGAAAGAATATATGAATTGCTAAAGGAGCACGGCGCGCTGTAAGGTTAACCGGTTCAGCTGTCCTATAGACGCTGTTGGCCTCAATACGACGCAGCATTTCCATCTACCCTCAAAGATCAATGAGGATCAGAGGAACGTACATTTCTTCGTCGCTGACGCCGCCGTGAGCACCAATATGCCGATACGCATGCTCGCCTGGCAGTCGATCTTTAATCACGTAACGCTCCTTCATAATCAGGGCATAGTCTCCAATACGATCGAATAGCTCAGGATGTGGTTCGCCATAACCGAAATAGCCGGCATTTACGAGGTTTCGGCTTGGGACAAGAAGCACTTGCTTTGAAAGTCTTGTATTAACGTACGCCTCAAACCGCTCGCATCTGTCAGGATGGACATAACAATAGGCAACCCGGGGCTCACCGCAGAGCGGCTTAATGAGCGTCTCCGCAAGTTCGGGATGATCGGCTAGAAGGATGATCTCTTCCGGGCGTGAATCCACAAAGCCGTGGTCAGCCGTAACAACGAATTTCGTGTGACGAGCTCGAGTACTCGACAAAAACTCGCTAAATGCCGCGTCGAGTTCCGCAAAATGCCGAGATACCTCGGCGCTGTTCATACCATACGCGTGTGCCAAGGTATCCAGCTCAGGCCAATACGCGTAAATGTACTTTCTCCCCGACTCTTGGGCCAATATGTCCTCGATACATTGAAAACAGTGTTTGAGCGACACGTACGCCCGCCTTTCCGCAGATCCGCCGTGGGCAAAGGTGTACTCGGAATCGACTATCCGAGCGGGCAGTACCAGATAGGAAGGTACGCTAAGCTGATCGAAGACCGGTGACTGATCAAACACTGCCTTCGGCTCAAGCCCTAGAACCCGCAAAGAGACCCAATTTGCCCGTGCCCTATAGGGCAGCACGGCAGCAACATGGTCAATCGCCTTCAAATAGGTAAACCAGCCTGTGAGCGCGTGTTGCTGAGGCGCACAGGCTGTGAAGAACGTAGTAATGGCGCTTGCTGTCGTCGTTGGGAATACAGAAGTAATTCGTGATGAAAGGTGTTGTTCGAGCACGCTACCCCGCCCCTGCTTGGTTAGATACTCGTATCCCAGACCATCAACCACCATCAGGACCACACTGTCACGATGGCCGAGCCAATCCTCTCGCACCTCAGGCAATGGCGGATACAAGAGTGGGTTTCCTCCGAGCGCCGTGACGATGGAACTCATAAGGTTAACAATGCTACCCTTTTGATAATCAGGTAAAGGCATGATTCCGATCCAACTGGTAGGGTGTAACCGATAAACGCCTAAGTCTTTTCTACCCCCACCCACGATCCTAATCCTGTCCGCAGAAACTTCCCAAGTGTTTAGGTGCCATTTGGATGATGCGGTGCAGACTGGATTTGCAGGTCTAAGGCGATGATCTTTCCTAGTGCGCTATTAGTGTTACGTCTTTTGTGCCATGAGGCGTTATACGGCTTGGATTGCCGTTCTGAGTGTGGGAAAATATTATTTCAATGCGTCTCTATAGCGGATCCGAGTGTTAACCAAAAATTGCGCCTGCCATAATCGGTGGTTGCTACTCCCCTCGACACATTCGCGCTGCCCACGCCACGCACCCATCGTTCACTGCATCAGAGGAATAACCATGAAGACGAACACTTTGTTCATACTGACCTTAGTCACATTGTGCCTTTGCCCCCTCATTGCCAGTCCAGCCGAGGTGACCACCGAGAAACAGAAGTTTAGCTACATCGTTGGACGTCAGATTGGTCAGAGCCTTTTACGTCAGGGCGTCGATGTGGATCCCCAAGCGTTCGCCCAAGGTATAGAAGACATGTTAAGCGGCACACCATCAGACCTCTCCGACGAGGAAACGGAGGCAGTAACAAAATCGTATCAGGCGAAACAGCAGGAAGCGCGGAATGCACTCGCGAAAAAGAATGGTGACGCAGGACGTGCATTCCTGGAGGCAAACAAGAGTAAAGAAGGCGTTGTCGTGCTGCCAAGTGGGCTCCAGTACAAAGTGGTGCAAGAAGGCACGGGAAAGCATCCAAGCCTGAACGATACCGTTGTTGTCAATTACCGTGGCACGACGATCAACGGCAACGAATTTGATAGTTCCTACCAGCGCGGCGAGCCGGTTACCTTGCAGCTAACTAATGTCATTAAAGGATGGCAAGAAGCACTACCTCTGATGAGCGAGGGTGCCAAGTGGCAGCTGTACGTTCCAACAGAGCTTGCCTACGGAGAACGCGGCGCAGGCGGGGCAATAGGACCAAATGAAACGCTGATCTTCGATGTAGAGCTGATCACTGTACAATAACAATTAGCTCGCCACGATTTCTGTGCCGGGACAGTGGGGCAGTCACCAGGACGTCCTGCCGATTGGCCACTGACAACCGCCTAGTGAGAATTACCTACCTAATTGCATTGTTTTTCTGCGCAGGGTCGATCCATGCCAACGCATCGGTAAATGTCAGTAACCAAGCCGAAATACCAAAGCCAACTATTTATTCGGAAACGGCCGAGTCAAGCATTCGCCTCGCATTCGCCGGAGATGTGATGCTGGGAAGGCTTGTAAACGGTGTGATTCATGAAAGAGGCCCCGCTTACATCTGGGGAGATACCCTACCGCTCCTAACGGCCACTGACGCAACGCTTGTTAATCTAGAATGCGTGATTGCACAAAGTGGCAAACCGTTTCGCCCGGAACGGGCTTTTTACTTTCGAGCAGCCCCTATAGCAGCAAAAGCGCTGACGGTCGCAGGCATCGATTACGTTAGTTTGTCAAATAATCATGCGATGGATTTCCAGGGATCTGCCTTGCTTGAAACAATCAGGCACTTGGATGAGCAAGGGATCGCGCATGCGGGCGCGGGGCAAGATATCACAGCCGCCTCGCAGCCTGCGATTCTCAAAGTGAAGGGGAAAAAACTCGGCGTCATTGCCTTTGCAGATCACTTTCGCGAGTATGGAGCAGGTTCGAACTCACCGGGAACGAACATCATCCGCGTTGATTCCACAGAGGAAAACTTTCGGCTAATCGAGGAGAGGATCAAATCTGTAAAACACTTGGGCGCGGATTTCATTGTATTCTCTATTCACTGGGGCCCCAATATGCGCGAGGCACCTACAGAGGAATTCATTGAGTTTGCGCATCGGGTTATCGATGCCGGCACTGATGTCTTTCACGGCCATAGTGCTCATATTTTCCAAGGAATCGAGCTATATAAAGGAAAAGTCATCCTTTACGATACTGGAGATCTTATCGACGACTATTACGTACATCCGTTGTTAAGGAATGACCAGCAGCTATTATTCATTGTGACCATCTCCTCAGATGTCATCGAGCGAATTGAACTAGTGCCTCTCAAAATTCATAACCTTCAGGTCAATCTGGCAAAAGATGACGATTTTACGGCGATTCAACGTCGCATAATCAAGTTGTCTCAACGCTTTGGAACAACGATTGACCAACAAGGCGACCGACTCGTGGTGCGTATCGATCGACAATGAAGCAGCAATATGTTGATGCTTGCATGCCGCTCACCGTGTGTCAGAATTGACTGAGGTGATTGAATATGATTCGTGTCCACCAAACTTGGAACGGTGAACCCATGGAATTTAACGTGACTGTTAAAGAAGCCAATGGTCAAACACAACACCATGTAACCATCACACAATCAACATATCGGGCACTCACCGGTGCCAGGGTAAGACCGGAACAGTGCGTGGAGGCGGCTTTTAAATTCCTGTTAGAGCATGAACCAAAGGAGTCCATACTGTCCCGATTTGATATTTCGGTGATCTCAACCTACTTTCCGCGCTTCGAGCGAGAGTTCCCCAAGTATCTTTGATAGGTCTTCAGTGGATTGAGCTCGGAGGATCACTACGCTGACACGAGCGTATTTGGATTTTTCTGATAAACTTAAGCAGGTCAGGTCAGATAAGGAGCCAAACGCAATGCGCTTGAACGTGCCACTATTGACGGCAGCGTTTATCGTAGTCCTCGTGATTCCTGCGCGCCTACAGGCTGAAGAGTTGGAAGTTCATGACCCACTTATCGCCACGTCAATTCGAGATCACGTGCCCCAAGGAATAAACACGACATTCCCTGCTTTCGTGGGGAAGCTGTACGCATTTACACGAATTATAGGTGCCACAGATGCAACGTTCATCACACACGCGTGGCATTACGGGGACTATTTGGTAGGGGAAGTGGCACTTCCTGTCCGCAGTTCAAACTGGAGGACGTGGAGCGCTAAGAATATCTCGCCGGATTGGATCGGTCAGTGGCGGGTCGATGTGCAGACGGAAGATGGGACTGTCATTGACCGCATTTATTTTACAGTGGAATAAGACCACACCCATTTTACGCGTCACGTATATGCTTTGAATCACAGTTTGGATCACCGTGCGCGTCATCTCGCAGCGAGCAATCCAGTAACTACGTTCCTAAACAGGAATTACCGATCTCTTTGCTCTTACGACCCTGCGTATTCATGCGGATTCTGGTCATATATGCACACCCGGTAGAAGAAAGTTTCAACAGCGCGATCCACCGGCGAATTCTGGATATACTTACTCGCCGCGGTCATGATGTCATCGATACTGATCTGTACCGGGAGAATTTCCAACCTGTATTAACCCGTGATGAACGAAATAGATACTTCATGTCGGGGGAAAATACAGACACAGTTCAGGAATACGTCGATAATCTCCGCTGGGCCGAGGCACTGGTATTTTGTTTCCCGACATGGTGGCACGGCATGCCGGCAATTCTGAAGGGCTATCTGGATCGAGTTTGGCTCCCGGGCGTCGCTTTCCATCTGACGGGCAACGGCGGGCCGCTGCAGCCGGGGCTGCAGCACATCCAGAAGCTCGCACTTGTCACTACATACGGGGCGCCTTGGTGGTTCGTACAATTGATTATGCGCCACCCCATCAAAACAATGCTGTTGCGCGGCCTAAAACCCCTTCTTGGTAAGGGCGCCCAAGTCATCTACTTGGCACACCATGACCTTGACCGTACGTCCGAGAAGCATCGCAACATGTTCCTTCAGAAAGTACAAAAGTCGTTTGAGAAATTCTAGTGACCTTGGCTACCGTAGACTCTGTAGCAAGCCAACGCCCTCTCACTCATTAGATAATCAAATCACCTGACTATACCGCGAGTGGAATCAAGCTCCACAAGTTGATGGACCACGCTAGTCAAAGATATGACCAAGAAATGCAACGAAGATCAGAAAATGGACAGCGCCATGCAATACGTTTGTCCGGCCGCTTCCAAACGTAAGAATACACAGGCCAAGCGTTACTCTTATGCTGCTTCTGCTTCTTCGCGATCAGACTCACCTTGACACAGGTTGGCTATCATGGCTTACCAGAAGAGAATGAAAAACTAACATGGTGTATGAAACAGCGCCTTACCTCATGAACCTAATGTGCGAATCATCGCGCGTCACCACCTTGAATGATCTTGCTCTGAGATAGATAAAGGTTGGCGAGGGTTTGTGATTTAGAGATGCCCATTACCCTCAAATCTTCATTCTTTTACGCGCCCCCAGGCCCCAGATGACGATCCGCCAGATAAGAGCCTCAATGCCTTGTTGCGATCGCCCACAACGTACTCACCGTTATCATAAGAGCGACACAGCCCATCTCGTCATATGACCTTTTCGAAGGCCCCTTTGCTTCGGCGTATAGGTGAGCCGAACGCCTGTTCCCTTCGCGTTCGCTCAGCGATTGCCAGTCCCCCGCGCTTACCATTGCACGCCTATGGGCCTCAAAGGGTCAAATATTCGAATCGCTCTGCGCGCCGCGCGGAGATTTTCGGCTAGCCGCAATGGTTTCTGCGTGGCTTCGCCGCTGTTATCAACCAAATCAACGCTCAGACGCCCGCTTGTAACCCGAGTTTTGATGCATGGCCTTGCGCGGGAGGGCTGGCCACACGTTTTTAGACCGTATTGCCAGTTGATATCGTTCAAAATATGGCAGATGATCGGTATTGGAGATACGTGAAGCTAGCTAGTAGGTGTCTCCGTTCATTTGCTTTCGTAGGGGGGATTTTTACCATGACGAGTCTTGTCGCACTTTCGATTAGTATTGGCGTCCTTGGGGGAGTCGCGACGTGGTTGGCGTTGGGCCCACTGGGAGGATTTATTGTAGTCTGGGGCATGTTTGTTGGCTGGGCCACGTTTTTCGCGTTAGGGGGGGACAATGCGGCACTGCAGAAAGGAATCCTCTGTAATCTGTTTGGCGTCTTCTGCGCGTGGGTCGCAGCGGTCCTAATCCTTTCGATCCCTCTGGCCGAGCAACTTTCGCTTCCCGTGTGGGCCGCGATCATGGTCGGCCTAACGGTGTTGGGCCTATGCCTTGGCGCGCATATCGGGCTCCTGTCGTCCATCCCGGCCAGCGTGTTCGGCTATGCCAGTACGTTCGCCTTTTACCTGCAGACACCCGACGTGATGACCCTTGACCTGTTGACCGGCGGTCATTTTGGCAATGTCACGCTGCAAATCGCGCTCTCACTGGTCGCCGGCGGAATCTTTGGCTGGATCTCCGGCAAGCTTGGCGGCGTCCTGACCCAAAAATAATGTGTGAATGACCTCAACGAGGTTCGCAGGCGCCTTGCGTGAAGCCAAATATGGCCAAACAAAAATAAACGGCGACAGCACCAGGACCCTTGTACTCTAAGGAGAGGCTTGGCACATCAGACCCCGCCAATCGGCGGGGTCTTCTTTTACATGCCGGCACATGGCCCTTGACGGCGACAACTCGCTGAGTACCATTACCTCTACTTACGGTGTTCAAGCTAACAATGAGCTGGTTGCACCGGCAGCCGCTTAAGTAGCAATTTAGAACGAACGGGCCGCCTGCTGCACGCCTACGCAAGACTGTACCTCTCAATTGTGTTTTCTGCGCCTAGCGAAGTTGATGCAAAGTGATCATTTCAAATTCCGTGTTCAGTGGCTGACGGCGTTTATCACGATTTGGACAGTGTTGCTCCCCATCTTACCAGCCTCACACGCCGAGGAGACGCCCCATCCTCGCCTATAGAACGCGAGCTACGGGCAAGTCTATGAAGCTGCAAAACGCGCTTTCTTCAATTCTGGGCTGTCTATGGTTAAGGAAGAGCCAAGTTATCTTGAGGCGTCCGGTCCCGATTTCGGAGCAATTGCACCGGCAAATGTAGGCATTTTCATAATGGCGCATGGCCCCAATGAAACGGAAGTGCAATTTGATGAGCAGCTCAACGGTTGGGTAAACTCATTTCCAAACGGATGGGGCGGCCGGTTTCTGCAACGAATCGAGTAGACCATTAGCCACTAACCCGTTTGTGGGCAGTCACGGCATCCATCGGGTTCGGCATCGCTTAATGCAGAATTCCTAAAGATCGCCTCGCCAGCGCCGGGCCACCTGCGATCACTCGAAGACGAGGCGTCCCACAGTTCGTTAGGTGGCCAAGCCCCTTATTGGCAATGAAAAAAGTGGACCTATCGTCTAGCTGCCGAGCTGACTAATCGATAGATGGTCACGGTTATGATCTTCGCCTATTACAAGCGTCTTTCACCAGCCCAAAAACGGATCTACCGCCAGAGCGATGAAATTAGCGTAATCCGGCTATCTCGCCCGAGCGATTTACAACCGCTTGTGGAGGAACTGGCCGCAGCGCTGAAGGGGGGCAGCAATCGCCTTATAAAGTCGTTGTGTCAGAAGCTGGCCAATGGGATAACGAGCGAGCTTAACGTACCGCCGGTCAGGGTTGAAATTCTCGCCGTGCGTCCCCATGACGACCGAGGAGAACTCCATGGACAATATTTGCCAGAAGAAGGAACCTCAGCAAGAGTCCAGCTCTGGATGCGTACGGCTCGGTACAAGCGTATCGTTGCATTCAATACATTCCTTCGAACCTTACTACACGAACTCTGCCATCACCTAGACTATGAGCTGTTCGGCCTTGCTGACACATTTCATACTGAAGGCTTCTATAAACGTGAATCGAGCCTGTTTAATCAACTGGTGCAGACCAGCAAGGCGAAACAAGATATCCAAGCACATTGACGGCGTTCACCCCGCGCGTGGCGCAACCACAAGCCTAGTGCTTCGGCAATTTACGTACGGCCATCGCGCAGGAACCACAGAGGAATTACGCTACACTACAGGCGTAAAAGTTTAGAGAATCGGGATGTCAGATAGATTTGCGGGCGGGTTGGTGCGTCTGCTTCTGGCTATTGGTGTTTCGATTTCCCTCAGCGCCTGTACGGTTGGCACCGCTCGGGTCAATCAGTTTGACAAGTTTGCACAAGGCGGAATCGCGTATTGTCGCACGGATCACGCCCTTTATCATCTGATCGCGTTTCCGCTTCGCCGCCGTGCGCCCCACTGATATAATAAAATTATTGCATCTGTCCAGAGCATCCCATAGTGCCAAATATGGCATCGCGGTTTTTTCTTTGCTGCTCTTAGGGCATCACTAAAGATGATCATCATTCATTGTACATTGAAAGGTGCTGATCGCAATGACTTCTCAGATGACGCCAACCAAAGCAGGTATCTGCTTAAGTATAGTTGTAGTACTTGCTGTGCTGGTAATGTCCGGATGTTCTAAGCCATGGACAAGACCGAAAGTGTCAGTGGCTGACGAGCTGCAACTGGAAAAGCATGAGTCTGCAGTTATTAATGGAAGCCATTCCTTTCTTTTCGGAAGCGATACGCGTATTTCGATGATTGACGGTAAGGCATTTGGTAGCAGCAATCTATCGAACTTCTATCAGCTGCCCTACCAAGTTGAGCTCCCCGCTGGCCCGCACGCGGTTACCGCAGTTTTATTTGACTGGATGAACTACTGCCAGAGCACCTTGGAGTTTAATGCTGAAGCTGGTCATAATTACCGGGTAACTCGATCCATGTTGGCGTCGACCCAGGCACTACGTATCGAAGATGCGCGCTCTGATAAAGTGCTTGCTGAGAAACCCTGTATTGAGGCCTATTGGGGTTCCTGGTAAGACAACCACTGGACTTGAACAATGACAGTTATTCAATAATGCGATAAGCGCGAGTGACGCGTTAATCTGACAGGGGGATTTCGATGAACGGAGGCAGGATATTTATTTACAGGGCTGAGGGAGCGAGATTCGGAATCGGCTTGGGATCGGCGTTGGCGATTGCGATCTCGTGGTCCGTCAACAAATCAATCGTTTGGGCGATATTCCACGGGATCCTTTCCTGGCTGTATGTCATCTACTATGCCATCGTCAGGTAACCCGTGCGCTGGCCTAACGTCTAGAATCCACTAGGCAGGCGCCAGCTCGGACTCTGAAGCATCCTAGCGTGGCTTCTTATTGCCGTAATACCAGCGATTCGTTGTTTTACCAATATTGATTACGGTATGCCTTGCACCCGCCGGGATCACGATCTCTTCAGCAATGCTGGGACGCAGCGTCTTGCCCTGAAATGACAACTCGATCTCACCTTCGATCAGCATTACCAATTCGTCCGTCCCATGAACAAAATCTTGCCACACTTGCCCGGGTGGATCGACCCAGACATCGCAGGTAAATCCTCGCTTTTCCCAATCTGTTTTAATCTCTAGCAGATCCATAACGGGAGATAAGGCCCAAAAAACCGAATTTACCTTATGCGCAACCAATGCGGCCCCAAGCCACAGCGCCGTTTGAATTTCGTAATGTCCATCAATTGAGACTCAACCTCCGCGCATACCAGTCGGATCGACGCCAGCCTCATAGCGCATTGCCCCCAATTCGACGAGGATCTCGCGGAGCAACTCCACATCAGCCTGAATGCGGCCCGCCTTGTCCCTAAGCCATTTCTCATGAGTTGTTATTTTGTGCTCTATCTCATTCCTTTGTTCTAGAAGGCGGTCATGCCAGTCGCGAGTTTGTGCCTCACCGACCGCTAAGGCCTTCTCAGCGACCTCACAACGATCGCACTTCTTCTGTAAATCTGCAAACGTCATATCAAGTGTTTTTGGCTTTAATTTTTGCCCTTTAATCTGAATGCTCGCCTTAAGAACCGCATCGAAGAATTGCTGGCGCATGAAATCAACCAAGTCTCGGATTTCATTGACTTCACCTGGATTTATAGTGAGCATTTCGGTTGCCTCCTGATCTGTCTTGCAACAAATTCATGAATCACGTTGTAATCAGCATGATTTGAAGAAATAGATTCAATGCTGACGCTGCCCACCTCCAAATTGAGATGCCCGATAAAGAGGGGTACGTGATGGACATTGCATCTATGCATCGGTCTCCACATACTGCTCGAATATCCCCTTGAATACGATTTTGCCATCGACGGTTGGAATAACAGCCATTGCACTCCGCCCTAGATGCGCAATAAGTCCTGGACAGAGTAAAGCCGCATTGGGTTCCTCCTCGGTTTTTATCCCCTTGTTCAGGGCCTCCCAATAATCCGTCATATCAGCCTCCGCCCTGTTTCGAGCGTGGGAAAAGGTGCTATCGGGATCGCATGCCTTCTGCACAAAAGCGTGCATGATCGCCTCAGCCGCTCCGGGGAAATAGGTTCTCAATATCCTGTGCAGATAGTGCAATTGATCATCTGAGCGCACCCGAGAACGGGTCAATCTGGACGTGAAAGTGGCGCAAGCACTTGCAATGCCCGCCATGTAGCCAACGAGATACTCATCATTTTGCTTTTCCTTTGCTAAGGCACCCGTGTCAGGTTCCCTCGCCGAAACAAGCACGATATTCAACATCGACAACGCATTGCGCGTCATGAGCTTCTGTAACTGTCGCGCCTTTTTGTTCTCTCGTAGCCAAATGACTACCCATGTGATCCCGAGAATGACGAGAAAGGCGAGGCTTAGCCACAATACACCCATTTAGCAAATGTCAACTCACTCTAGTGGATTCACGTACCTAGGGAGCCGGTTGGCTTGACGAGGGCGCAACGAGCGGACCTCCCATTTTCTTCCATGCATCGAGCCCTCCCGTAATGTGATAGGTGTTGTTCAAACCTGCGTTCCGCGCGATCTCCACCGCCATCGCCGAGCGTTCGCCAAAGGCACAGTAGAAAATGAGACGCTTGCCCGTAGCCAAGGCCAATTCGTGCAGCAGCCCACCTGGATTAACCTTCTTCTCAATATCGGCGTACGGCACATGTACAGATCCTGGAATCACGCCATATCGAGCGCGCTCGCTTTTATCGCGAAGATCGATCAGCACCGCATCTCGGCGGCCAACCACTTCGAGTGTCGCTTCCACCGGCAATGACCAGCCACGCGACGCAATTTCAGATTGAGATAGGCCGATCTTTATATTCACGGGTATCGCCACATCCATTAATCTTGGATCTGGCAAATTCAGGCTATTCATGATATCTACATACTCATCAACGGATTTCACTTGCAGGCGCGGGTTATACGCCTTTTCCTCTCCGATGGTACTGAGCGTATCTCCCTTATAGTCATGCGCCGGATACACTAGCGTTTCATCAGGTAGTCGGAGCAGCTTGTTGAACAGTGAATCATAGGCAGCACGCGGATCTCCATTCTGAAAATCCGTTCTGCCGCTTCCACGGATCAAGAGTGTATCGCCAGTAAACACGCGATCATTCATAAGAAAGCTATACGAATCGTCAGTGTGCCCTGGCGTATAGATTACATCGAGCCCAATATCTTCGATATCGATACGATCCCCCTCCGAGATACGCATCGAGACGACGTCGACTTTGCTCTCCTTGCCCATTACCGTAATGCACCGGGTGCGGTCGCGCAGCGCGCCCAATCCTGTAATGTGATCCGCATGGATGTGGGTATCAATCGCCTTCACCAGTTTGAGTTCGAGTTCCTTCAACAACTGAACATATCGATCGACTTTCTCAAGCACCGGGTCGATAATCAGCGCCTCCGCGCCCCGCCGGCTTGCGATGAGATAGGTATACGTGTAAGAAGCGTTATCAAATAACTGACGAAAGATCATGATCCTTGCCTGAACCTATCCAAAAAACCTTCTGATTATAATATCGCGGCTTTAAAGCGCCACGTGCATTTAAAGCGGACAGATCCTAGAATCAATACTATGCAATCCCTGCGGGTAATCGTCGCGTTTTCTGCACTACTTGGGCTGTCTTTCTATGACGGGATCCTCGTGTATGCCGCCAGTGCAGCTATGCCGGCGCACGAGGCAGCGGCCCAGAACATGCCGTCGACGCAACGATCACCGCAGCTAAACGGGCTCGACCCCCTTCAGGCGGCTTTGCTAAGACGCTGGTATGACGCAGTCGGCCGGAGGCGAACGCATGAGTCCTTCGGCGAACTCATCACGAGAAGCGCGAAGGTCCAGCTTGGTAAGCCGTATCGGGATGCGCCACAGCCCGCTGCGCCCGAGACACTGAATGTCAATCTCGAGACATTCCAGTGCGTCTCCTTCATCGAGAGCACCCTGGCCCTTGCACGCTGTACCTGGGAGAACCGTCCGGGCGAGGCCTGTTTTTTACGTGAGATCGAAGCGTTCCGTTATCGTAACGGAACAATGGCCGGTTATGGCTCAAGACTGCATTACTTTAGCGACTGGATCGACGATAATGTCAAGCGCGGGCGCCTTGTGCCACTCACTGGTTCCCTCGCCACTGAACAGGTACAACAAAAGTTTTTCTACATGACCGCCCACCCCATGCAGTTTCCGGCGCTCGCAGATCCTTCAGTGTTTCGTGCCATCGCTGACACGGAATCCCGCCTCAGCGAGCGCCAGCAACTCATTATCGCCAGTTCCGAGCTCGCGACAGCGACAGACTCGCTACAGGATGGCGATATCGTTGCCATCATCGGTAGCAAGCCCGGGCTCCTCGTCACCCACGCAGGCTTTATTGACCGCGGACACGATAATGTGGCACGAATCCTCCATGCCTCAAGTTTCCACCAGCAGGTCGTTCTCACCGCGCAGGATGTCGCTGATTATGTCCGTCGCCATCCCATGCGCCGTGGCGTCATGATCGCCCGCCCAACACCACCGGATTGGTGTTCGCACGACTGTTAGCAGCAATAGCCTAACGAGACGAGGTCTTTTTCGTCGAGATCAACTGTCTCTCTTGATAGAGCGTTAATGAAAATGAGGATCTTTCGATCAACGCTATTGATCATTGCGGTGGTATTCCAAGGTTGTAACGGAAGCGATCACGATACGAGTCAATCGCTCGAAGACAGAGTACGGCTAACTGTTGGCCAAATTGACGCACTGGAAGGCATCGAGTGGCAACTGGCCAATATGATCGTGGACAACCATGAGGTCACACTGCTCCCAGAATCTACCGTTACGTTCTCATATGTTGGCGACGGGAAAGTGGCGGGCCTAGCGTCAATTAACCGTTACTTCGGCAATATGCTAATGAATGGAGACGGCGAAATTTCTTGGGGTGAGCCAGGTTTCGGTACTACCAGGATGGGGGGTCCACCCGAGTTGATGAATCAAGAGAACGAGTTCCTCAAATCGTTGAGAACGATACGACGCATGTATTTGGCGAATCACACCCTTACAATGGAGAGTGAAAATAAATCAGTCAAATTAGAATTCGTAAAGCGCAGGTAGGCATTGCGCAATGTGGCCAATGATGCACCGAATTCTCCTTGGAAGCACCATGCTTCTAACCGGTATTGGGTCTGGCGCAATGCCCGACCGGGAAATCATAACACTCGATGAGATCAGTTATTCAGTGCTGCCCGGCGAGCGAGTGCGCGTGGAGCTCAGACTCTCGTCGCCCCCAGGCGAGCCGCGTACATTCGCCATCTATCGGCCCGCCAGGATCGTGCTCGACTTGCCTGGCATCGCCGTGAACGTCCAACAAAAGAGCCAGATTATCGATATCGGACCTGCGCGAAGTATAACGGCCATTGAATCGGGTGGGCGCACCCGCGTGGTTATCAAACTTGTTCGGCTGGTGCCATTTGACACGCGCGTCATCGATGGGTCTATCTATATAACGCTTGGAGTGACGGGCGTGTTCGGTGGTACCGCATCTCACGGCATTCAAGACGAAGCACTCAGCGCGAGGAAGCTGGACAAGATCGAAAGTGTGGACTTCCACCGAG
The DNA here is from genome assembly GCA_022614965.1 of Gammaproteobacteria bacterium. GTDB lineage: Bacteria > Pseudomonadota > Gammaproteobacteria > JAKEHO01 > JAKEHO01 > JAKEHO01. The sequence continues at coordinate 59,289 of JAKEHO010000071.1, read as the reverse complement.
TACAAAGCGGCGAGGGCCAAATTACCGTAATACTTGCAAATTCGTCCCTGGTCATCAATACACACGAGCAGGGCAGCCAGTTCATTGTCGACTTCCTCGGTACTGAACTCGAAAAGTGTCTTGAACGTCGGCTTGACGTTGGAGATTTTGCGACCCCTGTCCTTACAATCGATACCTTTGCCAATGGTAGTAATGTGCGAATGGTCATCGAAACGACGGGCGCCACAGAACGGTTGGCGTATCAATCAGCCAATCACTTGACCATCGATATTAAGCCTTCGACTCAATAGAAAAAGTACGTCATTAAAAAGAGGGCAAGTTCCAGCGTCTCGCTCCTGTCACTCTGGCAACCGGCATACGCGATGTTTGCATTAGGTAGTCCAGGATCGACTCACCGCATAGTAAAGCAATCCCAGGATCCCAACCACGGTCCACTGATAAATGGGCAAGAATAGAAAAACGAGCCCGCCCTGAGCACCAATGTGAATAAAGACGGTGTCGACGACGGCAGCGACACTAAGACTGCAAATTAGGATCGTCCCGCCAAAAATGATCAGCCCAGACAACCGATCATTACCAGCCTGTTTGCTTAGAAGTAACAGCAACATGTAAGGTGAGGCCGCGCAAGCGAGAAAAACTGCCAACTAACTGTAGCCTAATATTGTCTAATAGGCGTAATTGGCGCCCCACGGTTGTGCGGAATAGATCATGAGCACAAGCGTTGCCATAAGCGAAAGAAGTGTGACGAGCCTAATAAGTGCCTGCGACATGGCGCAGTCGCTAAGTCACCACTACGCAGATTAGTCGGGTAATTTATCATCGGCATGTGGCATATCGATTTGTTTCCCGTACTGCCTGGACAGTTCTCCCGACAGCTTTTTCGCTGCTTCGAGTTGCTCAGCGGTCAAATATTCTGCAATACGGTCACGATTCGTTTGGGCGGTTGCATATCCGGCCCCTGCGGCAACATTCCACCACGCATACGCCTGTAAATCGTCGATCGGCACGCCACGTCCGGTCACATACATTACCGCGAGATTATTCTGGGCTTCCGCATAGCCCTGCTCGGCCGCCATGCGGTACCACTTGACCGCTTCCCCATAATCCTGAGGCACACCCTGACCGATCTCATACATATAGCCCAGATTATGTTGGGCATCCGCTACACCCTGTTCGGCAGCCTTTTGAATCCAAATCGCGGCCTGAGTGTAATCCTGCGGAACGCCCTGTCCTGCCGCATACATATAACCGAGATCATTTTGCGCCACCGCAACTCCCTGCTCAGCAGCTTTTCGCAACCATTTGGCTGCCTCAGTGTCATTCTGCGGGACACCCTCTCCTGTCGCATATCGATAGGCCAGTTCACTTTGCGCCTTCGCATGGCCATGCCTTGCTGCCATGTGGGTCCACATGAGTGCCTGCGCCTCATTTTGTGTAACACCTTGACCGGAAGAATACATCTTCGCGAGATGATACTGTGCCAACGCGAACCCCTGCGCCGCCGCCTTTTCGTACCACATGACCGCCTGGGAAAAGTCCTGCGGTACGCCCTCGCCACGCTCGTACATGAGGGCGAGATTAAACTGAGCCTGGGGCACCCCTTGTTCAGCGGCCCTGGTGTACCAGATTGCTGCCTCGGCATCGTCCTGTGGGATCCCTCGGCCATGCCGGTACATCAGGGCAAGATTAAATTGAGCTTCTGGCACATCTTGCTGTGCGAGCGCCTTGTATTGTCGAAACGCAATACCGTAGTGCCCGCTTCGATAGGCGGCTGCGGCCGACTCTGCATCCGCCCATGCACTGCTGAGTGAAATGAAAAAGACCATGCATCCATGCAGGGCTCTTTTCATGGTTAACATATGGTCTCGCTGTTTTCTATTTCGTCTCACGAGAAAGCGGGTATCTACATGCACTACCTAGCAAACCAAAGGCGGGTAACAAAATCCCCTATGGACGGGCCTTCAACTGTTTTTTCTAGTCCAGATAAATACCACTGCAGACCAGCAGTGTCTTGCCTCCCGATTCTACCTTGTTTACATAGGTCAACTTCATCGCATCTCTTCCCTCACTGGGTTTTGGCCACATATATTCGGCCCAACCTGATGGGCTCGTCTTTACTGCATCGATGATCTCTTCTATCACAAACGTGCCATTGGAGTCCTGAAGGCTCAGTAAATTCTGGCCTTCCCAATCGGGATGACCCGGGTGACAGACGATAGTGCCATCCATGTCATTGATAAAGACGTAGGTGTCTCCGTGAAACCATTGACTGCCTGGCTGCTTGAATTCCACACAGGCCTCCTGCTCGCCTTTGCTTTCAACGAGCGCCGCCGCACTATCAACGAAAGATACGAGCCGGTTCTTGCTCGCATCACTGGCTGTTGGTGATGCCAAAAGCACTCCTGTAGACAAAATGAACACTCCAATAGACAACAAAGGCAAGCTGTCTAAAGCGGTTTTCCTCATCAAGCTAACCTCTTCGATCGCAGCATACCTCCATAGAAAAACCCCGGATCAACTCCTCCGCATTGTTTACAGGATCGCACCGCGCTCCTCAAGCCCATATTTGCTGAGTTCGCGGACGATGAAGCCATAAGCTTCATCTACAGAGTCGGTGCGAAAGATGAATTTCAGGTCATCTGCGTTGATGGCCCCATAGCGCACGAGCGTCTCGAAATTGATCACCTCATCCCAGTACTCTGTACCGAACAATACCAGTGGCAGGTGCTTGCAGATCTTGCGTGTCTGTAGCAATGTCAAGATCTCGAAAAGCTCATCGAGGGTCCCAAATCCACCGGGGAAAATGAGAACAGCTTTGGCAAGATAAAGAAACCAGAACTTTCGCATAAAAAAATAATGAAAGTTAAATCCTAGCTCCCGGGTGACATACTGATTGGCAAACTCATTTACGGGAATCGAAATGGTGAGCCCGACATTCATACCCTTGGCTTCCGATGCCCCACGGCTGGCTGCCTCCATGAGGCCGGGGCCACCGCCAGTGCAGACAACAAAGCGCCGATGCTCATCTGGCAGCTGCTTTGACCAGTTGGTCAGCCGATAGGCAAGTTCACGAGCTGCCTCATAATATCTGGACATGTCGAGGCGAAACCGGGCCTTTGTGAGATCCCCATCTCCGCCCTCCGCCGCCTTGACTTCATTCTCCGCTATTTCACGGGATACAATCCTCGCCGACCCCATAAACACGATTGTGTCCTCGACCTTGTAGCGCGCCAGACGGTTACTTGGTTCCAGGTACTCAGCCAGTATCCTGAGTGGCCGCGCTGATCGGCTGTTGAGGAAGTTCTCGTTACTATACGCCTTGGTCAGGTCCTGTGCTTTTTCGTCCATCATGTTTGTTCTACCCAAAAAGTTATGAAAAAACATTGTGCATATCCACGCACGGCCATTGCCTGCCATGATACACCGAAACGATGGAGGAGCGAGGCTCGCTGCGACGCGGATGTTTTCCCAACAGGTGGTCAGGCAACGGCCTTTCAGTTCAGCAGCGTCACAGTAAGCTGAATTACATGCCAGCACGCGTCGCTGCGATGCGCGCTGTAAACAGCGAGATGGTGCAGTTGGGAGCCTGCCTGTCCTGGCGAGAGATTAATGTGAATGCGATCCCAGCAGCAGACGTGACATAGGTCTCTTATCGCCGCCAAGTTCGCCGTATCTGCCGTTTCGATTTCTTTTCCAGTCGTTCCAGCACTCGGAAGGCCGCAAACGTGGGCAATACGATCAGTAATACAACGACCCAGGTAAGGACGTTAGACGGGCTGAATGCCGCCTGCACTTCAGCGTATCCTTCCGTAGCCCAAATCCCGACTACGGCGAAAAGAACCAAAAAAATTGCCAGTGTGCCCCACACGTAGCCAAATACTTTTAAGAGTGATATCAGTCCTTTCATGGCTATTTTTTTGTCGTGAACAAAATCACATCCCAAGCCACCGTAAGAGCCAATAATCAAGGCGGCTCCGTGGCAACTCGGGTGTTTGGCTTAGGCCCCTTAGCGGTTTAAACCAATGTTCTACCGAGTTGTAATGATAGAAGGTCGTTCTAGGATTCCTAGAACAGTCCAGTCGCTCAGTACGCCAAGTGTGACGCACATCACAAAGCCCGGAAGCCTTACGACAGGACAAAACCTGCGTACTATCGGGTAATTTCCTACAAACGCAACTGAGATATCGGCCCTACATGATGGAAATGAGCTTGAATTCTAGGGTTCGTGAACTGGCATCCATGGACTATGAAATGACTAGTGCGCGCGATCCATCCCCTATCCTCAGAGTCGGCATTGGCTTTTGGGGGTCCAAGGGCCTTCCAACGGCTCTCTTCTCCATCGGATGCTAAGCTATCCTCAGTGAGTTAATCATGGAAATGACATGAGTCGTTTCACAGATGCTCTCGTTGTCTCGCCTCTCGCCGATGGAAAAACATGGGTAGTCCTGCGGCCATTCGGCTACGACGTGGGCGAAGAAGGGAGCGGTGACACTGTAGACGTCGAAATTGGATTCATGACGGATTTCGCGTCGATACCACGTGTCTTCTGGTGGGCCCTGCCGACGTGGGGAAAATATGGGAACGCGGCGGTCATCCATGATTGGATCTACTGGCGCCAAGATCGCCCGCGGCAAAGGGCAGATGCCGTTATGTTTGAAGCAATGGGTGTACTTGCGGTCCCGGCCTGGCAGAGGTACCCGATTTACTGGGCTGTCCGTATGTTCGGAGGGATCGCGTGGAAGCGCAACCAATGGGACCGGGCCTCGCAATTTGACCGCGTGGCACGAGTCACTCAGTTTAAGTCGGTTAAAGGATCGGAGCGTCCTGGCTTAGTTCAATGCACTTGGCGAGAATACCGGCGTCGCCAACGAATTGGTCATTCGCCTCAACCCCAGTAGCAAAATACTCTAGAGATAAGGACTATGGAGAGGCAGTGACCTGTGATCCGCAGCGGTTGGCTCTGGCTCGTTTGTTTGCTCGCTGAGTACCTCCAGGACACAGGTATCCAGAAGTATGCCTTGCGCCATCCCAGTTTGCTCATAGCACTTGCCCTCGGCCCACTCCAGCCCCTGCCGCTCGCTGTGGGTATACGCCGGGTAATAGTAGCTCAGGGCACAGCCTTGCAGGACTGGCACGAGAAGCAACAGCAACCATCGCTGCCAACACGACTCTGGTGCAAAAAGTGAAAGCCGGCCAAGTTTCATCATAGGCGAGTCCGCAATAAACCCTGATCAATGAACGCACCAACCGCTCAGGATGTTCACTGATACCCGTTTAAAATTGCGGAGATGTCCTGAGATAGGTGGATGGCGGCTACATGATAGAACGCGGCGCCTATCGTTGCTGCAATGCAGCATTCCCCATCAATGGGATCAGGGTTAAGCAAACCCCCATCCTGAAGAAGAGCACCCTACAAGCCCGCATGCCCGACAACCAAGGAACAGCGCACTTAGTCAAACATGTCATAGCCAATGGGGGTAAACTCACATGATCCGTAAATTTCCGTTTCAGACCAGAGCTCGTTCGGCCTCCTTTTTCTACTGCGGTTACATATATCCAACAAAGATGCAATGAGCGTGCCCTAACCTATTTATACAGGCAGGCTTTAGCTCAATATTTTTAAGTGCGAGAATTCCGGCAAAATCGCTATACCGCTACTCACATCAGGTTCATCCATTAACCTCATATCGCAAGGGTACAATCAGCAACAGATTGTTGATGCTAGCAACGTCCATAAACAAGGAATGCAATATGAAATCCTTCACAGTAACTCATGGCTAACCCAGCGCGCGCGCTTCCAGAAAATCTGGAAGGAAATTTTTTTGTTGATTCAACATGTATTAATTGTGGGGTCAGTCGTCATTATGCGCCTGATATTTTCGGGGACACTGGTAGCCACGCCTTTGTAAAGAATCAGCCTCAAGACGAACAACAAGAATTAGCTGCAATGCAGGCGCTGCTTGCTTGTCCTGTCGGCTCTATTGGAATGAGAGAAAGACGGGATTTAACCGCGGCCAGAGAGTCATTCCCCATAGAGCTCGCAAAACATATATACCTCAATGGATTTAATCACCGGAATTCATACGGGGCTCATTCTTATTTTATTAACTCCAAAACAGGGAATTGGTTAATCGATTCGCCCCGCTTTGTATCCGATCTAGTCCGTAAATTCGAGATTATGGGAGGGATAAAATACATTTTCTTGACGCATCAGGATGATGTAGCCGATGCACATCGATATGCACGACATTTTAATGCTGTCAGGATCATCCACAAATTTGACTCAGATGCTCAAAAAGATGCAGAGATGATACTTGAAGGAAAGTCAGTCCATCATATTTCTGAAGGAGAGATCCATTTCACGCCTGGGCATACACGTGGGCATATGGTTCTGCTATGGAGGTCAAAATTTTTATTTTCAGGAGATCATTACGCTTGGATTTCGAGCTCAAACCGATTTGGATCCTTCAGAGATGCTTGCTGGTATTCGTGGGAGAGGCAAATAGAATCCGTTAAAAAGATGCAAGCATTTAAAGACGTGGAATGGGTTTTGCCAGGGCATGGGAAATGGAAGCAAGTGGAAAAAGGGCAATTTCCTAAGATTGTTGAAGATTCTGTGCAATGGATGCACAAGGTTAGGTAGTTTTTCGGAAGGTAGATCTGGCCCAATTATTCAAGCTCGTTGCTGGTAGCCTGTTCATTGGCTGAGCACCTCCAAGATGCCGGTTTCCAAAAGAGGTCGCGCATCATTTCAGGTTGCTCAAGGCATTGACCCTCGGTGAGCTCACGGCCCTGCTGTGCAGCACGCGAGCATGACCGGTAGTAGTCGCTCAAGGCACAACCTTCGTTTGCTGAAAGCAGCGCCCCAACCAGCGCGATGGTGCCTAGCCGATAAGATATAGATAGGACAATCTTTTCTACGAGTACTCATAAATAATCGCGCCAATACCCCAGATATGAGAATCCCGGAAAAACCACTGCAGGGATATCCGTGGTACCTGCGCCTATTGTTTTGGTACCAAAAAAGAAAATATGGACAGATTCTGAAGCCCGCCCTACTTTGGGCAAGGATGCCCAAGTTGTTTGCTGCTGTAGCAACGCTCTACGGTATATTGGATAGAAAGAGCTCTCCATTGAGCCCTGTGTTACGTTCTTTAGTCATCGTGCGCGTATCGCAGATTAATTGGTGTCGTTTTTGCGTTGACATCAATTCCGCCACCTTAGCAGAGAGGGCTGGTTCAATGGAAAAGGTGGAAGCTATCGAGCATTGGAGAGAAAGCGATCACTTTGATGAAATAGAAAAGATCGCACTAGAGTATGCCGAGGCTATTACCTATTCAGACCAGCAAGTAAGTGATGAGCTGATGCAACGATTAAGGAGCTTCCTTGATGAAGATGCTATTGTGGAGTTGACTGGACTCATCTCTTTTCAAAATTTATCGAGTAAGTTCAATAGCGCTCTTGATGTGCCTTCCCAAGGGTTTTGTAAGGTTCCAGGAAATGGTCAGCAAAATGTCAGAAAATAGATCTATACTCTTTCCCCGTATTCTCGGTATTTAATATTCCAAGTGGAGCACTGCAACAGCTGATTTTTTCACCTTAATCTCGCTCGAAAACGTTTGTACTACAATCGCCTCAGCCGTTCGTCATCACGTTGGAACAAAGCCCCCATCAAGCGGATCGTTAGAGTGATGCAGCCACCGCCCGTAAGTGAAGATACAATTGTTCCCATTTCCCCTGATGTGGCATTGCAAGACCCAACCGCCCCACCGCCGCTCGTCGTTTTAATCACTGGGTGCAGGAAACGGAATGAACTTGCGATCGTCTTCGCTGCCATACTGGGTAAGGTCCTCTTGCAACCCCAGAATGGCCGCTATGCGTCCCGTTTACCTGTGTTGAATTTCCTGCTGATTGGTCATAGATCCGGAGGTACCAATGACAGAGATTAAGTTTCCGAATGAAACAACTGAATACCGCCATGCGCGAATCGGCCTCCTAAAAGCCGAGGTCGAGCTGAAACTACAAATTGAGCGGGTTGCGGCCATGCGCAGAAAGCTACCGCTTGGGGGTACGGTCAGAGAGGACTATGTGTTCGAGGCGCTTGATCGCCACGGAAAGGCAATTAAGGTCAGGCTGTCAAAGCTTTTCCAAGGCGACAAGGACACGCTGTTCCTTTACGGATTCATGTACGGACCGAAGATGGAAAAGCCGTGCCCGATGTGTAGCTCGCTCCTCGATGGGCTAAACGGTAATGCTCACCATATCATGCAAAGGATCAATTTCGCTGTGGTCGCGCGCTCGCCTATCCAACGGATGATCAAGTTCGCAAAGGCACGTGGCTGGGATGCCTTGCATCTACTCTCGTCCGCAAACAACAGTTATCACCTCGACTACTTCGCTGAAGATGAGGAAGGCCAGCAGATGCCGATGGCCAACGTGTTCGTTCGTCGAAATGGCGCGATCCATCACTTCTGGGGAACCGAGTTGCTGTATGCCGACGCAGAAGGCGATGCGCGTCATATGGACCTCATGTGGCCGCTGTGGAACGTCTTAGACACCACACCGGGTGGACGGGGCGACTGGTACCCTCCACTCCCCGTTTGACTTCCCATGGTCTGAGAAAGCACTCGAAGAATCTAACAATTAAAAATCTGCCCGCTCATCTCACCTGCGCCCTTGTCATGGACACCGTGCGCGGCGGGTGCGGCCAGGTTACTGAGGCCGTATTCGACGTCAGTTGACCCGAGCATAGGGTAGCAAGGGCCTCAACAAACCTGATTGCTCAAGATTCGCCGGTTTTAGGGACAAAACGCAGCGCCACCCCATTATTACACCAGCGCTGACCAGTGGGCGCCGGTCCGTCATCAAACACGTGACCCTGATGGCCGGCGCAGCGCACGCAGTGGTACTCGGTCCTCGGCAATAGCCATACGTAGTCTTTCTTCGTGGCGAATGCACCGGGAATCGTGGTAAAGAAACTTGGCCAGCCGGTACCGCTATCATATTTCATCGCTGACGTGAACAGTGGCAGGCTGCAGCCAACACATATGTAGACGCCGAGCCTTTTTTCTTCGTTCAGCGGGCTCGTGTGGGGGCGTTCGGTGCCTTCCTCGCGCAGTACGTGAAATTGCGCCGATGTGAGGATCTTCTTCCACTCCTCCTTGGTGAGGTTGAGCGGTTCGCGGGTTAACACCACGTCGGAACCCTCCGCAAGTAGATCCATCCAGTTCGCCTGTAGCTCTTCCACGTTCACTGATCCTCCCGAATTCTCTGCAGCAAACCCATAGCGTGCCATCACCATCAGCAAGGGCGCCGCCACCATGCCTTTAAGCAAGTTTCGGCGTTTCATCAAACCTCCAATTGCACTCTCCCATAATTACTAATTCAGACCGTGAACGCCTGTAGAAATTCCCCGTCACTCGCTGTTAATAGAGTGATCCCGCTCGAGAGATCTGCGTCCTTCTCCGTTTGCGATCAGTGCTGGCTTGGTGCTTCACGACGGTGTGGCGGACTCCCTTTGGTTTCATTTGGTACTGGGCTTAACGAGTGGTAAGTGCCAAAAGCAAGCCCCCCGCTAGCCCGACCAATCCTAATGCAAGGTGAAATATGCACCCTCCCCGTGCGCGGCCCGTGAGTAGACTGGCAAAAATCGCCAGTGAAGAATCAGCCGAAGCAACCACAAGGGCCAATGACACACCAAAAAAACCGTTGCCTTACTCACTTGCTTATCCGCGACAAATAGCATTGTCGCCAATTGTGTCTTATCGCCCAACTCAGCGATAAAGATTGCTGTAAATACAGGAGCTAATACTTTTACATCCATACGATTATCACCTGTTATTTGTTAGGCAACTTAAGGTGCCCGTAGAACAAGGCTCCCCGGTAACCGTTTCCATGAATAAATAGCGTAGCTGAAAGGGAATAATGCTTAGCGAAAATCGAGCTGAGGGCGTTTTTGAAGTTCAACAAAAGACGTCCACAAGATCTACCGAGGATTTCAATCTTAGGTGATCGAAATTGGCCCGTAGCCATCGCGAAGCCGCCCTTATACCTTCACCGTGGAGCTGTTGGATAAATGCTGGTCGGATATCTAGTTTGCTCTCCTGGTCGAACTGCTCCATGACTTCCTGCGCCTCAATGAGATGGATATTCAGCCGCGAGAGCTTTCTCTCGATACCGAGAGGCGGAAGCCAACCCTTCTTAATCTGCTGCTTGCAATAGGCGATGGCGCGCATCTCCCGGAGAAATGCCGCACTAAAGCCAAGCTCGACGGCCCGCGTGCGGATTTGCGCCGCTGTGTAAGGGGTATCCGGACGGTAAAGCGGCTGAAGCATCACGACAACCACATCGGGACTCCGGCATTCGAAAATCAGCGGAAAGATCGGGGGATTTCCCGAATATCCGCCATCCCAGTAGACCTTGCCGTCGATTTCAACCGCATGGTGGAGTGAGGGGAGGCAGGCCGATGCAAGCAACGCATCCAGCGAGAGGTGATGATTGGTGAAGATCTTGATCTTACCCGTTTGCACCTCGGTGGCACTGATGAACAGCTTAACCGGCCAATCGGACGGACTGCGATCGAAGTCGATCCGCTCAGCCAGGATGTCGCGCAACGGGTTGAGTCCTAAGGGATTGAGATCATACGGTGACATCAACCTGGAGAGCGCGAGCGGGCTGAGGTTCCGGGGCAGCACCTTAGACACCTGCTCCCAAAATTGCCTCAAGGCAAGGCGCGCGCCTCTGCGCCCGCCTTTCGCAAGGCCGTCAGCCAGAACGATCGCGTTCATTGCGCCGGAGCTCGTGCCGCTGATGCCCTCGATCTCCAGTCTCTCGTCCTTCAACAGGCGATCGAGCACGCCCCACGTGAACGCCCCGTGAGAGCCACCGCCCTGCAGGGCCAGGTTTACTTTTCGCGTCTTGTTACGCATGTCGGATCAACCTCCATCAAAAGGTGGTTGTGGTGCAGCGCAACATTATAGCCGATAACATGTCTAAAAACGCGAAGTTTTGGCAAGAAAATAACCCATATGATTCTGATAGTTGAGACACATACCTCAGCATAGCCGTCGGACCTGCTAGGGCTCCGGACCCAAGCAAAGCCGCGCAACCCCCAATCACGACCGGTAACGTGCCAACGCTGGTATGGCCTTAGAGCTGCCTCAGTGAACCAATCGCACCAAGCGAGATCGGCCGACATGACACGGGCATCGCCCCCTAACGGATGATCAACGCTTTCCCCGTTCGACCCCGCCCTGCTGCCCCTGATTACCAAATATTCCTATCTTTTATAATCTTGGGTTTTTTTAGGGATTTATCTAGCTCTTCCCGCGCTTTATCTAGGTCATAGAATTCAGCATATCCCGACAATAACTCTTTTAGCTTTTTTGCAGAGCGTGTTGCAGCAGGACCGGTTGCGGATTTTCTATCGCGCGCCTGCACTGAGTACCGCTGGGTACTCCCCCCGAGCAGCTGAAAGCCAGAATAGCCCATTTTCCCATCGACAAGAAATTCCCTTCTCCTGAATTGAAACATAAACTCAGGAAGCTCAGGATAACTCCAGTTAATCCATCGATCATCGTCTTGATATTTTACGCCTCGCTCTTTTAGAAACGTGCGTAATCCATCCACGTCACGTTCTTTTAAGATGGCATCGATCTCTGCGATCCTTTTTCGGATCATCTCGGAGACCCGCTGAATCTCTTTTTTACTCTTCCCAAATAATCCCATTGATCCAGTCCAGATATGCCTTGCTGCTAATTGAGGCTGAATATGTTAAACAAACCGGCAAAGTACCCTACACACCGGCCGTCTCGTAAAGGCTATTCCTGTACCAATAATTTGAGCTAACCACAAATTCATAAGCCAGGTTAGCAAACTGACCATAGAGGATACCTACACAGTCAGGTTGCACAGAACGAATAATAGCAGGATGTGGAAGCCGTGGCGTAGTAACCGCAAAAAAGCTCTGAAGGATTTTAATCAATTACATCAAGCGGGCGTGAAAGATGGGACGGAGGTGCCCGTCCCCAAGAATAACTCTGTCCCTTTATCCCGTTCCTTGGTTGACCTTACGAGCGTCAGTTAGTCTGCGCCCCTGCTTGCTCTAGTCTTTTTATTGTTCGTAGAGGGACGTACTATAGCTATCGATGGACTGAGGAGAGCATCCGCATGGCTGATCTATCTGACGACCTCGAAAAATTTAAGAACTTCTACATGCAAATTAATGAGCTCATGGCAGATTCCAGTAAGGAGGATCTGGCAGAATGTGCCAGACTCCTTGCTTTTAACCTAGCGCTATACAAACAACAATTCGGACAATTGCCTAAAAAATGCTACGAAAAGATGCTCACGATTGAGTCGGTGGATGACGCAACGGGTGCCGTTTTAGCAAGCGGGATACTTGAGTTAGGCATTATGCTGGCCCAAGTGACAGACAGGCGGGATGAGATTGCCAAACTCAAGGCATTGCGCGGGGCAAGCGGATAGCGAGAGATAACCCAGGCATCGGCCATTAGCGAAACTAGACCTGTCGCCTTATCTTACGATAGCTCTGTAAAGACCATCTCCATTGGCAAGCCGAAAGCGTCAGTCGCCGGCTTGGCGGGGAGAGTCTGTAGCCTGCCGGCACCAAGTTTGGCTGTAATGGCCGCAACGAGTGCATCGAGGATGTCATCCCATGCGACATCGCGCCGGTGATAGATACGAGCAACACAGGCGATGATCGACGAGGTCTCGGGGAGTATCTTCGTCATCCGTTCAACACGTTCTTCACGACCCGCTCGCTTTTTCTTGTTGTGGGCCATAGGGCGCTTGCCGTTAAGGCCCCAGAAACATACCTCCGGATGAACTTCTCTCACTAAGTTTCGCAGACCACCCGGGCTCCGCAGGAGATCATCAATCTCTCTTATCTTTGGGGTGATAGCCCACGATTGGAGGCTGAGGCCACGACCGAGCACTTCGCGATTAATCCCCTTGGCTTGCGTGTAATCTTCCGCTGCGAGCGTCGCTCTCGCGGGTGCCGGAAAAACACTAGAGGCCCGTGGCCCAAGTGCCCGCCGTGCGACTTTGTCACATAGGCGTTCTTCGCACCCCGCATCACGAAGGCCAATGGGCACGTCAATAAGGGTCACCCTCGACGCCGCCGCTACGGCACCGAGGGCCTTGGCACTTTTACAAATCCCAGTGCGCCAATCTGATCTGTCAGAGAGCCCGACCCAAAACCAGCCGCTACAGCACCCATCAACCCCAATATACCTCATCATTGCGGCATAACTCGAGATCAGCGGGGCACCACCCGTAACCAAAACAAGCCTGTCCCCCTACTTTGTGTCAGGCATGAACTTCACAATTTAAAATCTGACCGGGCCGACGCTCCTTCAGCGGGAACCGTCCTTTTTCCGTTAGCCCCCATTTATACGTAATCAATGAGTCTAGTTTGCAGATTCAATCCGGGCCTCGCGGAATACGGGTACTCCGAAGACGTGATGAATGAAATACTGCGCGACAGGTACGCCGAGCAATAGCCCCCAAATTCCAAAAAGATGATAGCCGACTAACAAAATAGTCAACACGATGACGGGGTTCAGTCTGAAATGCCTGCCATAAATCAGCGGATTAAGTAGATATGCCTCGATTGCGTGGATCACTATTATGAGAACCAACACCGCGACCCCAAGCTGGAGACCACCGGAATTGAGCGCTACCAGTAGGATTGGGACGGTCGATATCAAAACGCCCAGGACAGGTATGAAGCTGCAAACAAACACAATCACCGAAAGCACGGCCATCGCCGGAATCGATAAAATAAATAGTCCACAAATTGTCAAAAACGTATTAACCAACGCGATCATGGCTTGCGCCTGAATACCTCTTCCAACCATATACCCGAAACGGGCCACAGGTTCGGCCGTCTCACTGTAGAAATCACGTAAACGCGAATCTCTAAGACTTTCCATCAGCCTGCTGAGCCTCACAATATCAACGAGGATCAGAAAGCTGAATAATAACGCAAGCAGTACGGTCGCCAGGGCCTGATAAAGAGCATTAGTTAGCCTGGGAACGTGTTCGCGGAAGACAGATGCTTTTTGTGCAAGAAAGGATTCGATAAGCAACCGATCTTCATACGCGAAGTATATATCGATGCTTGCCGCGGTCTCACTATTCAGCGGCTGCCCGTAAAAATAATCGGCGAGATCCTCATCAGAGATCTCGAGACGCTTGCGTTCCTCAAGTAACTGATTGCGTATAATTTCAAGTGTCCCTTCATCAAGAAAACCGCGCACATATCCGCGCACCGCACGATCAATGCTCGGATACTTGTCAACTAAATCGCTCTCCAACTGAACGATTCTTTGCTCAGACTCCCTCAGGTTCGCAAGAAACTGGTTTGCTTCAAATATTACAGTTGGCGTGACGTATCTTATGAAAGCAGACAGGATCAAAAGAAATACAAGATAAACCACAACCAGCGAAATGCGATACGGTAGTCTTAGCCATTTTTGTCCAAGGCGGAACAACGGCGTGGCGATAAAGGCGAGCATAAACGTGAGAAAAATAAGATCAACGAAATCACGTAATAACCACAATAGGACAGCAAGAATTATCCAAATCAGTGCACGCCGGTTAAGGCGATAGAACTCATCAAGACTGAACGCCATGGGCAATTAACCCTTTCGCGTACTTCATTGTGTGTCGAACAGGAAGAGGTCGCTTTAAACTCATCCCGTTTTTATAAGTGTATTTTTGGGCACTTCCTGGTCTGTAGCAAGCCTATTTTGCAAGTTAGAAGGCGAAATAGTTCACCAGGTCCGATAGCCAACCTCGCAATTAAACCGCCACGATTGATGGGTCTTTCTTAACTCAGTAAGGCCTTCAATCGCGTCAGCCAATCATACGACGCCAGAAGAGATTACACGGGCGCCGCCCGCAACCGAAAATAAACCTGTCTTTGTAAGGATATTCAGACCTAGCACTACGAGACCTGATCCCTCCAACGGCGGTCACAGCTTTGATCACCGGCTACAGAAAACGGATAGAAGCTGCAATCGTCACCGCAGCCGCTGGGCAAGCTTCTCTTGAAGCCGTAGAATGTCCGTTACTCCTCCCCGTTTGCCCGTATAGGACACTCCTACTGACTTGTAACAGAGGCGGAGATACCAACGACAACCCCCAAGTTTCCGAACGAAACAACTGAATACCGCCAAGCCCGAAATGATCTCCTGAAAGCACGGCTCGGGCTCAGACAGCAGATCGAACGCATAGCGCCACTGCCGAAAACGGTGCAACTAGGCCGCGTGGTCAGAGCGGACTACGTGTTCGAGAAGCTGAACCACAGCGGAAAGGTATGCAAGATCAGGCTGTCGGAGCTGTTCGAAGGCGATAAGGACGCGTTGTTCCATTACGGTTCCTGTATGGGCCGAAGATGGATAAACCGTGCCCGACGTGCAACTCGCTCCTCGATGGGCTCGATGGCAATGCACGCCACATCATGCAGCGGATCAATTTCGCGGTAGCCGCGCGCTCGCCCACCGAACGGATCGTCGAGTTCGCATAGGTGCGCGGTTGGAACAATTTGTGTTTGCTCTCATCCGCAAACAACAGCTACCACAGCGACTACTTCGCCGAGGATGCGAAAGGCGCACACACGCCAATGGCTAATGTATTTGTGCTGCGAAATGACCCAATCCATCGCTTTTTCGGATCGGAGCTCTGGTATACCGAGGTGGAAGGCGATGTGCGCCATAGGGATCCGATGTGGCCGCTGTGGAACGTCTTAGACACCACACCGGGGCGCCGTGGCAACTGGTACTCTCCACTGGCGGTTTGAATCGCCGAAGATCGAAGAAGGTGTCGCAAAGAGTTTAAGCGAAATAAATCTGTCCCATTTTCTCTATGGCATCTTGGCGATGATTCGACTCATCTCTTCAGCAGAAAAAGCGCGTAAGGTCTGAGTACGGACGTTGCCAAGGGCTCCAAGACTCAAAAGTAGGGACGACGTCGTCTCATCATCTGGTCCTTCTACAATAGCCACGAGGTCATAAGAACCCACTGTCCAGTAAATGTTCTTCAGCATAACGCCGGCCTTTTGCGCCATTTCCTTAAACTTCTTAGCGCGGTCTGGCGATTGCTTGACGTTGCGGATCCCCTGATCGGTAAAATTAAGAAGGCTGATAAATGTAGCCATGGTTTTTCTCCTCCATAGAGTGGTTTCATGTATTTTTGTCCAGAAGCAGCCCGTAATCGCAAACTAATCTGTCCACTTTTTTCTGCAGTTGAGGTGGGCATTATGCGACCTTTATTTCTCATATTCATTATACTGCTTCCATGCGCTGCTTGTTCCGTCACCACTGACCGTCCCTCCCCATCGCCCGAAGCGGAGCCTTCAAAATACGTCTATGTCATCGATTATGGCCTGCATAGCGGAATCATCATAAAAAAGAGCGACGTGCCATACACTTTGTTGCCCGAAAAGGATGATTTCCCAAAAGCACGCTACTTGGAATTTGGTTGGGGTGACAAGGTATTTTATCAAGCAAAAAAACCCACCCTGGCATTAGCATTACAGGCTCTGTTGACCCCTTCACTAAGTGTTCTACATGTCCATGGGATCCCATCACCTCCGCAGCAGTACTACCGGAGCAGCGAGATCGCGACGCTTCGGTTGTCGCAAGCCCAGTTCGACAGTTTGGTCCGATATATCGATGACAGTTTCGAAAGGGACCAGCATGGTAAGTCTGCATTTATCGGTGACGGGCTATATACAGACAGTCGTTTTTATCTCGCCAAGGGTAAATACCATGCATTCAATACGTGTAATACGTGGACCGCAGAAGCGATACGTTCAACAAGGGTTCCAATTTCACCGAAGCCTACAAATACGTCGCCTGATGTGATGCTTATCAAGTGACGAGCATTAACACACCGTGATTTGATCCTTGCCTGCCTGAGACTAGACCCATCAATCGCGTCAACCCGTCACATCAAGGGGGGCAGTTAGAGACACGACAGACACTGCCCGTAACCCGAAATCAATCCGTACTTATTCCTTGTTAGTTCTTGTCGTCCTGAAACTTGATGTACCCATGCGTGCCATCACAAAACGGTTTGTTATTAGAGCCACCACATCGGCACAGTGTGTAGTGTTCTTCAGAAGCGCCGTCACCTCGAGGCACATCTTTCAGTTCGACTCCACCTGTAACGTGATACGGACCATCTTTTGATACATATACCGCTGGAACTCGATCTTGGTCGCGGTGCTCATCCCCACCAATGGAATAGCTCAGCGCGCCGGATGGACACTGCCTAACGGTTTCAATAATTGCTTCGACGTCAGCGCCGCCGGGATCAATCCAGGGTTCGACTCCCACACGCCACACCGAGGGCAAGCCATTGGCGCACTTGCCAGCGTGGGCGCAAATGCCCCGATTATCATGGATAGTGATTTTTTTGCCCACATAGTTGTCGCGCTTATCCATGCTGCCATCGGACAGATTTTCGCCGGAAAACCCAGTTTTGGAATGAGTCCCGTCGCAAAACGGCTTATTCGCCGAGCCGCCGCAACGGCAGAGCGCAATCACCGCTTTGATCCGCAGTTTATCGCCCTTCGAGTTACGCAGCCCCGTTAAATTCTTTACTAGGTAGGGACCGTTTTTTGCCAGCTCAATCGTCGGCATTGGGCGCGCTTCATTTGTACTCATGGCCCACCTCCCGCAACAACTAGAAATAAGTCTATCCGTTTTTTCCAAATCGCTGATTCAGCGAAGTTCTACATATAGCTTATAACTTGACCCCATAACGGTTCAACACAGCGACCATTATGAAATAACAGCCTGCCGTAATCGCAATCGACATACCCAAACTTAAATAAAAATTTACACTCTGCTTTAATAACAAAGGTAATGTAATAAAGAGGGCCAGCGAAGGGATTACAAGCCAAAAGATGCTAGTTGCTAAAACTGATATTTTTTCGGCATCCTTGGTTTCAATGTAGAGCCACAGCATCGCTAGTACTGAAACTAAGGGCACAGAGGCCAATATCGCTCCAACGAAGGAACTTCGTTTGGAGATTTCCGAAATCAATACGATCAAAACGGCAGTAATGACTAACTTTATTACGTAATAGACCACTTTATGCCTCTCATTGTTATAGGTACGACGATTGAGTTCAACTATGCGTACCTCGTGCATCCTAGCATTACCTGCCGCATCCCCTCAACGACGTAATAAAACGCCGCGATTGAAGCCTCCGCAGTCAAAGCAAGGCCCTATCAATCGCTTCAAGCAATCACGTTACGCGGGATAATCGGAAATGGGACGGGCTCTGCCCATAAAGAAGCACCTATCCCATTTATCTTTCTAAATTACTTCAGATTCAAATATGGGAAAAAAATGGCCGGTACGTTTTAGCCAGTGAATTTCGGACTCGCTGGCGCCAATAGCATCAAGCCTTTCATACACAACATCATCGTCAGTGAATTTCTGGCGAGATTTCTCAATAATCTCGAGGATGAGACGTTGGCGGGGCGTGTAAGCATTATAAAGTTCTGCATGACGCTCTGTTTCATCGATGAAGTTGGACACAACCATCGCAATCACCGCAACTAGAGCTGAAGATTCGACCCAGTTAACTAACGGCTTATCAGGTGCGTAAAGGCCGGTACGAGAAATAACCAGTACCGGCCTTCCGCCACTACCCGTCGATATTAACCCTGTGTGGAAAGGTACCAGGGGGCTAAATCGACCATTTGACGCTCGGACGCAATGTTCTGATCGTTACGTACGGTCACGTGTTCAAGGTAATAAGCCTTGACATCGGTGTGCGCTGGCGCCTGAATAACTTCGCTGCGCTTAAGGTCTTCACGATCCGAATTTCCAAGATGGAATGGCATTGCCGTGGCTGATCCACTCAAAAGTCCAGCAACAATGGCTGCGACAACAGCAATTTTCTTAGTCATGATAGTTCTCCCAATCAGAGTAAAATGAAATACGGTCAATAACTGGTTCTCATTACTGAGTCCCCGTATCGTGACCCGCACGATATACTGATTGGTCAATCTAACCACGGCTTGGTTCAATGTTTTTTATAATAAATTCGCATAAGCCGATGTACAAAAAGAACAACTATATATAAGACAGCTACTTAAAGAGAGGCTTTCGCGATCTAATCGCGCCAATCCGGTGCCGACAAGCTGCGAAAGCTTCGCCATTCATATGGAACATATGCTAAAATGTCAATACCGATTAGTCAGTATAGATTGTGAAACTGGACAAAGATGGCTTCATCGAAACGCGAGCAGCTTATTGATACCGCTGTCGAGTTATTTTACCGCGACGGGTTCCACGCCACGGGAATCGACAAGATCCTGTCGAACTCCGGGGTCTCAAGGATGACCCTGTACAACCACTTCAGATCAAAAGATGAACTTATCCTTGCTGCCCTTCACCGCATGGATGAGCAGTGGCGGAACTGGTTCATGCGAAGCGTTGAGCACCAAGCAGACACCCCATATGACCGACTTCTGGCCATATTTGACGTACTAGGTGAGTGGTTTAGGCAAAAAAACTTCTCCGGATGTCTCTTCGTCAAGGCTTCTGCAGAATTCTCGAAGCCAGGCCATCCGATTCACGCCGCAGCGGCTGAACACAATCGACTAGTCTACGAATACGTGCGAGGCCTCGCAGAATTAGCAGGCGCTAAAAATCCGGCTGAGTTAGCTCGGCAGATCCGTACGTTGATGGAAGGCGCGCTGATAATTGCCTGCGTCAGCACCCGGGTTAAGGCTGCTGAGGAAGCTAAGGACATGGTGAAGATTTTAATGCAAAATGCCTTTGAAACTGAAACGCTAACAGCTGCATAGGTCGCAGATATCAACAAAAAAAGAATCCTGCCCCTTTATTTTTTATCATTGCGTTTTCTTTACGCCGAGCAAAACATCTTTCTCCCTCATGGTCTCCATAATCTCCAGACCTCCTTTAAAAACGACCTCGGGATCGGGATGTTTCAATTCAGCAGCGATGGTTTCGAGAAGTCTACCGCCGGTGACATTATTATCGTCCTTGATCAGTTCTACTAAACGGGCAGAAACCGCATTAAGCTCAATAAATCCCACCTTATAATTGCGATCACGATATACGATTATATAGGTGGGTTGTGTAGGAGCTTCTAAAGGCATGTTTTTAGGACTAATGGTGTGCACAGGATATTGATAACTCAGAGGCCACGCGAGTGGACTCAGCACCGGGATGCCTCCTAACATGTCGCCTTCTGGATCAATTCCTTCGTACTCTATCTCTCTAACATCAATGGAAAGCGCATAGTCTATCCACTCATAATGAGCTAGCTCGAGAAGAAACGCTGGATCGTCAATGGCATCATGCTCTTGCTCAAGGTATCGCAAAAACTCCTGTGGAAGCTTAGTAAACAATGGATTGTGTGATTGGTGCTGCCTAAAAAACCCCCGAATCATCGACTTCCAGCGATCGTCCGATGTAATCTTTCGTAACACCGGAAATAAGTTACCGATCATATGTTCAGTATTTCTATATATTAGATCACGATAGATCTCCACACCCCGACCATCAACACCAGCAGGCGCTGGTTGATTCTCAGGATCACGCATATAACGTGTGAATGCGTACTGGATATCAATAAAGCTCTTAGGCTTGTTGTCTTGAGATGCTTCCATCATCTAGCAATCGATATTTCCGTTGATAATTATGAATGATATCCACCTCTTTCAAGAGGTCTTCCAGTGGAGGGATATCTAAATCACGCTCAAGTAGCGTCGGGAAAACGCCAAAGCACTCATAGGCAACATCTAACAAATGCCAGACGGGATCAATTACACCTGCACCATGCGTATCAATCCGCAGATCCTCGGCCTGAAAGTAGTGCCCTGCGATATGTGCATAAGCGATTCGCTCACCAGGTAATGCCTTGAGAAAGGCTTCCGGATCATAACGATGATTAATACTATTGACATAGATATTGTTGACATCAAGATGGAGATAGCAATCCGCTTCATCTAGCACCGCATTAATAAAATCAATTTCCTCCATCTCTTTGCCCGGCGCGGCATAATAGGAAACATTTTCAATTGCCATGCGCCGACCAATTATTTCCTGGGTCTGTTTAATTCTCCGGGCAACGTGATGTACGGCGTCCTCTGTGAACGGTATCGGCATCAGATCATACAGATGTGCATCATCAGCACAGTAGCTTAAATGCTCGCTGTAGCAACGGATGTTATACCTATCGAGAAACTTTTTGATACGACATAAAAAGGCCTCATCTAGCGGTGCCGGACCGCCAAGATTGAGTGAAAGCCCGTGGCCAACGATAGGGATTTGTTCAGCGATTGCCTGGAATTGGTGACCCACAAGACCGCCCACGTCGATCCAGTTTTCCGGGGCGACTTCCATAAAATCAATTTGGGCAGGAAATTGATCTGCGAGCGAGTCGAAATGGACTCGCCGCAGACCCAACCCTGCACCTTGCACAGGATAATCGCCTTCTTCCACTTGTGACATTCAGCGGTTAAAGGATGGAACGTTCCTTCGCTTCACTTAGTTATTTTTGGTGACTTAAGAGGCGCTTACTCCTTGAGTCTCGGATCAGCAGCACAAATGTTACCGCACTTGGCTACTTCACCGCCCAAGCCCTCTGCTGTTACCCGCGGTTCCCCAGTTTCATTAAAACCAGCACAAAAGGTACCGCACTTTTTTACCTCAGCACACATGTTAGCGCACTTTGCTTCACCGCCCCGTGGGTTCCCACTTTCAGTAACACCGCCACAAAAGGTACCACACCTGCGGCCTTCATCTTCGGCTGCAGCTACCATAAAACCCCTCGAAAGATTATTCATTGAAAACGGGTTTTCAGCAGCATTTACAAGCGGGCTGGCTGCCAACGAAATAACAAACGTCGTACCAATCGCCGCTACCATCGGTGTAAGAATTTTTTTGTTTGCCATTGAGGCACCCTCCAAGTCAGGTTAAAAAACACAATCCCACTCGCGCACAAATTTAGCACCACTCGCCAGGCTTTAACAGGCTTGTCCGTAAACTTTGTTAAACTCTGCACTAAGAAAATACATACATAATGAGCCTTATCTCATTGATAAAACGAAATATCTTTATAAAAAATGTTAAGACTGTTTATGCGGGTGTTCTGTTAATCAAGGTGTATACTCTGGCGTGCTGGCGAGGGGTCACGAAGGTGACGCTCATCAGTGCCAGCGTGACGAAGGCACCTGTACCCTGTCATGCGACGATGCGAAGTTCGGTAATACAACTACCCACCCTTGTGCTCGCCCTTATGGCAGCCCCCGGTACGGGGAATGCATTGGATGCTGATTCGCCCACGGGGGCGATCGCTTGGCACTCCTGGTCAGAGGCAGTATTCGCGCAGGCGTCGCGCGAGCATCGCTTCGTGCTGCTCGACCTCGAGGCGGTATGGTGCCACTGGTGCCACGTGATGGACCACGAGACCTATGCTGATCCACAGGTAGCGGCGCTTGTTTTGCGCCACTATATTGCAGTGAAGGTCGATCAAGACGCCCGCCCCGACCTCGCCAATCGCTATCAAGAGTACGGTTGGCCAGCCACGGTTGTGTTCGCACCCGACGGGACCGAGATCGTGAAGCGCGCTGGATACATACCACCGGAGCCGATGGCGCGCCTGCTCAAGACAATCGTCGCCAACCCCTCACCAGAGCGGGTGACCCGCCAGGCAGAGAGTGATCTGGCCGCGCCACCCGGCGTGCTCTCGCCCCACTTGCGCGCCGAGCTTGAGGAACATCATCGCTTGCATTACGACGCCGAGCGCGGTGGATTGCCCACGCTGTTGAAGTTTCTGAATCGCAACAGCGTAGAGTATGCCATGTGGCGGGCATCCCGCGGCGACGCGGAGGAGGCTCGGCGCGCTCGCCAGACGCTTGATGCGGCGCTCGCATTACGCGATCCGGTTTGGGGCGGATTTTACCAGTACTCCACGCACGGCGACTGGGCCCATCCCCACTACGAGAAGGTTATGGCGGTGCAGACAGGCTATCTGCGTAGCTACGCGCTGGCATACGGCCTGTGGCATGAGCGGCGCTATCTCGACGCAGTAGAGGAAACGATCCGCTACCTCGACACCTTCCTTACGAGCCCGGAGGGAGCCTACTTCACCAGCCAGGACGCCGACCTCGTGCCCGGGGAACACAGCGAGGCGTATTTCGCGCTCGACGATGCGGCCCGGCGCGCCCAGGGGCTCCCTCGAGTCGACCGCAACCGCTATGCGCGCGAGAACGGATGGACGATCGAGGCCCTCGCAACGCTATACGAGGTAACACAAGATGCAGGTTACCTCGAGCGCGCACGCCGCGCCGCTGCCTGGGTGCAAAGCGAGCGCGCCCTGCCGGGTGGCGGCTTTCGCCATGACATGGCCGATGCAGCCGGGCCCTACCTCGGCGACACCTTGGCGATGGGACGCGCCTATCTGCACCTGTACCGGGTCACGGGCGAGCGTGACTGGCTAGCCAGGAGCCAGGAGGCCGCTGACTTCATGGCTGAGAACTTCCAGGCTCCGGACGCAGGCATGTTAACTGCCGTTTCCGATGCCTCGCCGGTTCCAGCGACGCCGGACATTCAGGAGAATCTGGCCTTCGCCCGCTTCGCCAATCTCCTATATCACTACACCGGCGAACGTGCATATCGCGAACTCGCCATACACAGCGCACGCTACGTGATGAGCGAGGAGGTCACCCGGTGGCGCTTCACCCGATCCGGGATCTTGCTGCTCGATGACGAGTTAAGGGAGGACCCTCTGCACCTGACGGTACGTGGCTCCAAGACGGACCCTGCCGCGGCGCGCCTCTTTGCCGCCGCGCTGCAGACCCCCGGATGGTACAAGCGAGTCGAGTGGTGGGATGATGCCGAGGGGCCATTGCCCAACCCGGACGTACAGTACCCGCGCCTGCAACGTGCCGCCGTATTCGTTTGCACCGAGAAACGCTGCTCGCTGCCACTGTTCACCGACACGGAGCTGGCGGGGATGCTCGCCGAGCTACGACGGAGCTAGGCGGCAAGAGTACAAAAGCCTTAGGACCTAGTTTAAGGTTCTGATGGTTGAACTCAGCTAGCCGCTGAGATCACTTCAAGCAATCACGTTAAGCGGGATAGTTAGAGATGAGACAGGCACCGTCCGTTTGCTGGATTTTCCATTTATAAAAACGCAGCGACGGATTAAAGCTGTCAAAAGATTAGGCTGTCCCCTACTTCCAGCGCACCAAGATAAACCCTAGCGTTAAACTTCGACTGGTACGCCCATCCGTGCGAGCGTATCAATGCTTAGAAACGGAAGCGCAGGCCAGCCTCCAGATTGTTAATCTGAACATTGGTCGTGCCGAATATATCCACGTCTGCAGTACCGAAAAATCGGTAGCCGACAGTTCCCACTACCGTCTCAGTGAATTGGTAGGCCACTCCAGCCTTAAACTGGTAAGCGAAGACCGTGTCACTGTCGTCAACCCCTAGGGGCTGAAGAGCCTGAACAGCAGCCGAGTCGTTGATAGAGACGTTAGCCCCTCCAATTCCACCCCCAATGAATGGCAACCACTTCGAATTTGTATTGACGTCGATGTAGCCGTTCACCATGAACGCCAGATTGGAG
Organism: Gammaproteobacteria bacterium; assembly: GCA_022614965.1. GTDB lineage: Bacteria > Pseudomonadota > Gammaproteobacteria > JAKEHO01 > JAKEHO01 > JAKEHO01. The sequence continues at coordinate 34,637 of JAKEHO010000071.1, read as the reverse complement.
ACGTCCCCGCTTGGGGCGACGAAGACACCTGGTGCCGATAGAGAAGAGATATCATTCTGGATGTAGAAAACCTCTCCTTCGGCTCGAAAGTTGCCGAAAGCCCGCCCAACGGCACCGGTCACCAGGAAACCGGTGTCAAGGTCCATCGTAGCGGTTGTAGGGAGCGATGGGACATCGACATCATTAGCAAATGCCACTCCACCGCCAACGGCCGCATACCAGAGCTTATGCTCAGCCCCTACACCCTGCGTGAGGAATAACAGCACACCAGCCCCGAGAATGCGCGAAAAGTTGCTAAGCATGATCAATCTCCCCCGGTTAGCCCAAATGATGACTCGCTAACGCTAAGCACCCGCACACTGCGAAAGCACGCCGTCATTACATTCGCTAAGCGACAGCGCACCGTCGGCAGCGGAGATAAGAACATCTATGGCGCGGTCCCCGCGAGATGCGCGACTAAGGCGGGGACAGGCCGCGAACCCCCACAAGCGTAATGATATTTCATAATATAATTATAGTTTATACAATGTATTATAGGATATAGTTAATCAAATATATAAAGATAGTTTGGTACTAAGAGGCAGAATTATTAGACAAAATAGCAATAACTTCACAGCGGCATATCGTCGTGGTGAAATTCGCCACTCAAGCCCTAAGCCTAATCCTCCGCAACGCTCACTTCACAAGACTAACCTTTACCTATTCGCCCCCCTCAAACCCCCGATTAACAGGTGCTAAATGCTCATACATGGGCTTTTACTCGCCCGGTTTTGAAATCAAACGAATGATGGATGCAGGACTCGCTATCCAAAAGCCCTGGAAACTTTCTGGCAGAGGTTCAATCTCATCACGGCGCACGACCCCAGCCGACCTGAGGTGGTTTGCGGCTGCCTCAATGTCATTTGCGGTTAGCTTGAGCCACACTTCGCCATAGCTAAGGCCATTGACGCGCCAGTAGAACCGGACCGTTTCCTCCCACAAATGAGGCGGGACCTACATTGCGATGTAGCCTCCGCCGTTACACTTGACCGTTGCATTCCTTTTCATGTTTGCCTCCGAATGCATCTCAACGTTGCTGGAGCAGTAAGGTCTCACGAACCATATTATGGCGCCCACTATCTCGAACGACCACGCGAGCGCACCGTAGACTCCAACCTCGAGGCGTTTCACCGATTACTTCATGGGGATAGTCAAAGATAACCTCGTACCATCGCATGCCTTTGACAGCCCTTCTAGACAGGCAGATACTGAACGTTGTTTCAACAAGTGGAGAATTGTTAGCCTACGACGCAGGTGAGAATTACGTGAATCACTGCTTTGTCTCATCGGAGCGATCAGAAACAAAAGATGGGAGGAGAAGATGAAAACAGCAGCTCAAATAATTTTCTGGCTTGGAATTCTTTGCATCCCGCTTTCGTGGTTGATGTGGTACATCGGGCCAGAAATCGAAATTGGAAGGCAAGTCATGAACGATGTTGCCGATCCTGCCTTGAGAACGGCCCTAATGGAGGCTCATGGAGAACGCTGGGGTCTCTTTGTAGGTCTCTGGCCAGTTACCCTTATGGTATTGAGCTATATCCTCGAACAGAAGGCGTAAAGGAGGATCGGGATATTGGGCACGCAACAAACCGCCTCGTCTCGTCTCCATTACTCCCGCATACATCTTTAAAGGCCGCGATTGAAGTCCTTGTCCGGTAAGGCAAGACGCTATCAATCGCTTCACCGATCACATCACGCGGGACATTAGAGGTGCGGCAGGAACCGCACATTATCGACAATAACTCTGTCTTTTTTTATTCGATCTTCGACTTACGCGCCATCAAGCAACTAAAACCGCCAATGAGGACAATTCGATTATTCAGGCCTGACCACCTTCCCGCTCCCCGTCCCGTTGCTTAAGCAGTCTTACAAGGACTGATAGCCACGTTCCCGCTCACCGGAACAGGACGAGCGACTTCAGCAGGGTGATGTAGATGCCCCACCCCAGGGGTATCCCGACCAACATCCAGGCGATCGCAACCAGAAACCAGCTTGCGTGGCTCGGGTGCTGCTCCTGCTCGGCGCGCGGTGGTATCTTTCGGTTCCTCATTCGTTAACTCTTCCCCGCGACCGCCTCGTGTGCGAGTCGGCGCTCGGACTCCAGCTCCGCCTCAGTCATGTAGTACCTCTGCGCCACCGGCCGCATAAGCAGGTTGCAAGTGAAGCCGAGCAGCAGCAGCGAAGCCAACACGTACATCGTAACGTTGTAGGCATCCTGATTAGGCAAGCCGCGCTCGATCTGGAATTCGCGGATGTAGTTGACCAAGACTGGCCCGAGGACACCCGCGGTGGACCATGCGGTGAGCAAGCGGCCGTGAATTGCACCCACGAACTGGGTACCAAACATGTCGGCCAGGTAAGCCGGGATGGTCGCAAACCCGCCCCCGTACATGGTCAGAATGAAGCAGAAGAGCGCGACGAAGAGTGCCACGAAGCCCAGTTGGCCCGCTTCTGGCGCCGAGGCATAGAGCAGCATCCCGAGAGTAAAGAAGATGAAGTAGGTGATCTTGCGCCCAATGTAGTCCGATAGCGAGGACCAGAAGATCCGGCCCAGGATATTGAACAGGCTGAGCAATCCGGTAAAAGCCGCCGCGATGAGCGCAACGTCTTTGATCTGCTGGCCCGACAACTGGGCGAGTGAGAGGTCCACCTCGATGAGCTTGCCCCCAAAGACCTCTTGCAACATCGGGGAGGCCATCCCGATCACCCCGATCCCGGCGCTCACGTTCATGCACAGGACTCCCCACAGCAACCAGAACTGCACGGTGCTCGGCGCCCGGTAGAGGTGCACGTGGTGGGCGGTGATCATTGTCTTCCGCTGCGGCGGCGGCTCCCAGCCCGCCGGCTTCCAGCCCAGGGGCGGTAGCCGGTAGCCGAAGGCCCCGCACAGCATGGCAATGAAGTAGATCAGCCCAAGCGTGACGAAGGTCTCCCACACCCCCACCGAGGTCGGGCTAGCGTAGTGCTGCATCAGCAGCTCGGCGAGCGGCGCCCCGATCATGGCTCCGCCACCGAATCCCGCGATCGCCATGCCGGTGGCCATGCCACGCTTGTCGGGGAACCATTTGATCAGGGTGGAGACCGGTGAGATATAGCCCAGCCCCAGCCCGCAGCCGCCGATGATCCCGGAGCCCAGCCAAAGCAGCCGGATCTCGTGGATGTAGACCCCGAGCGCCGAGATGAGCAGCCCCCCACCCCAGCAGCAGGCCGCCACTACCCCCGCCCTGCGCGGGCCGACGCGCTCCAACCAGTGACCAAACACCGCCGCCGAGGAGCCGAGGTACACAAAGAACAGGGTATACATCCAGCCGAGCGTGCTGATCTTCCAGTCGCATTCGTCGGCAATGATCTTCGCGAACCAGTTCAGATCTTCGGGACAGGGGACAACCTCGGTGATGCCTATCGCCTTACTCAGGGGAAGCCAGAACACGCTGAAGCCATAGGCCATGCCGATAGAGAGGTGGATGGCGAGGGCCGCTGGCGGCACGAGCCAACGATTGTAGCTCGGCTTCGCGATCGTTCGTTCTTTGGCCAGCAGGTCAACCATGCCATCCCCCCGCGCTGCGGGCACACGAGCAGACACAATGCGGAGCGGCTTGTGCCGCACTCACCCCGTTCGACAACCAGAGCGTCTCGTGGTCCAAGGTCGGCCTACCGCCACCTCGGATCAGGGCGCGAGCCGCTTTTACAGCTGCCCCGCTTCATGCTAGTGTTCCGCTCGCCGTTCGAGCCCACCCTGACCGACAGAGCAACTGCGGCGATAACACGATGACCCTTGTCCAGATAGTTCCAGCCATCCTGATCGCATCCCTGTTTCATGCGTTGGCGCTGAAGATCGCGACAAAGCTCATGCTCGAGGTGCCGGTCAAGTACGGCCAGGCGTACAAGATCGTGTCCCTCGAGTATCTGGCCATCGCGGCTGTCGCCGCGATCTTGGGATTCGCGAAGCTCGGAGGCCAGGCCGTTGCGATCGCCTTGTGCAGCTTCACTTACGTGTTGGTGGGGGCCACCTGCATAGGGAGATGGATCTCCTCGAGCAATGGCACCCCCCTCGGGGTCGGCAACGGCGTCCTGATCCAAGCGATTCAGATCCCCCTGATCGTTCCAGTCGTGATCCTGGCCTCGTTCCTGATCGACCTCTTGCAGGCGCTCAGCAACTAGGTCCCGTCCTTTGCGAGCGGTCCTTATGCGTGGCCTAGACGCTCGCATGCGGCCCCATTCCCGCCTCGCACCAGCTGAGAGACTCGAAGGCAGAGTGTCGAAAACCCGTAAGCAAGTCAAGCTCCGGCGCGGGGCTACAGTGAGCGTCGGTCGACCCTAGCCACTAGCCTGCAATTATGTCAAAATTTTACGTATGTAGACATTGGGATCAGGGTTAAACGGGCCTATGTGGCAGTGGATTCAGGCCTGAATAACTGAAATATTCCAATACCGATTGTCTCCATCTTGCCTGCAAGGCCCGGATTGCCTGGCCTTCGCGGAGACGTGCCGCAGTGCATGGCTCACAGCTGACGGGTCGCGACGCAACCGGTCGGCCACCTCTTTGGGGTCTGCAAGGGGTCAAGCTTTGACAATTATCATTTGCTGCGAGCGCGGCGCGATCGCGTTGACAGTAACAGGGAGGGACGTGGAGAACTCCTATCCCAAATCATTGCCTAAACCCTATGAAGGAGGGTCAGATTATGAAAACAGCCGCTTTAAATGCCCGTCCTTTATTTCTTATTTGGGCTGTCCTTCTATTAACAGGAGCCCTGTATGCGTGTCAAAGGGCCAGCGACGAGAGCAAACAGCAACTCGTATCGCTGGTTGATAGTGCGGCGGCACTGGTTTCGAGCGAAGGAGCGGAACGTGCTTGTGAAGCGTTCAAGCAGCCGGACAGTCAATGGTTTCATGACGATACCTATATTTTTATCGATGATATGAGTGGCACAGTTATCTGTCACCCGGCCGATCCCAATTTGCAAGGGCAAAATTTAACAAACCTTCAGGATCCCAAGGGCACATTCGTGTTTCAAGAGATTGTCGCGGCCGTACAGACAAATCCATCAGGATGGGTTGAATACACATGGCCAAAGCCAAGCGAAGGTAAGGATGCGAAAAAGCTGACCTATGTCAAAAAAGTCGAATCAGGTGGCAAAACACTTATCGTGGGTAGCGGCATCTATCTTGATTAGAGACGACCGCGCACCAAATGGAAGCGATTGGAGCCCTTGCCTGGTGAAGACAGGGCCCTCCAATCGCTTCAACCCATCACATCATGCGGGATAGTTAGAGTTGGGGCGTGGGTCGCGCCCGAAAACGCAAATAAATCGGTACGTTTTATTTAGTTTTTATGTCTCTTAAGCGCCGTGCCCACGCCCAGGATGATTCTTTGTTTTGTCCTTACCCGATGGGCTCGTCTTAAGCCCTACAGGAAGGGACGCTTCGGCAACCACTTCCCACGGACCATCGATCTTTACGCTCGTTTCCCATTGATCGGCACGCGCGCGGTAATAGCGGCCATCAAAGTAATAACAATTGGGAATGCCGACGGCGACATATACACCGCGGCCTGAGTCAAATACAAGCTCCACACCATCCTGATGTTTGTAACGATAACCATGGGCAGGCGCATGTGGAGGTGGGCCGTGACCACGATTCCCGCTCGCGCTCGGCCGAGCTGTGACACTCGCACAGGAGCTTACCGTGATACTGGTCAAGGCAAAAACTGTGACAAAGAAAGCAAGCTTAAGCATTTTCATTGTTAAACCCTCGCGCCCTCTACAAATGGATGCACCCCATAATGCTAGTTATAGATGGTCACCTGCAGTGTGAAATGAGTCACAATCCCGCTCGCGAAACTGTGACGGAAGTCGCAAAAAGAGGCATAGTTAGAAATAAGCCGGACACCGCCCGCAACCAAAAATGATTCTGTCCCCTAGTCCTGTTGAGTACCGACGGCCACTTCTTGCCCAGCGCCTCTGGCGCGCACCCGGGAAACGGTGGCATAATGACGACCCGGGTACTGCTGTTCCTCAACAAAAACCGAGTGCGAAGAACCGCCAGGCGACAGTGAGTATGGTCTGACTGTGAAAAAACAAGAAACTTACCAACCATTTACCCCTAGCAGTTTGCCCCGGAACTGCTTCTTGTCAGTAACCGTATTTTTGCTTCTGCTTCAAGGCTGCGCCCTTCCGACTCGCCGGGACGCAGTGCCGGCAGAGTTCACCACACAAGCCACCGTCCCCGGCATTCCCGACGCGCGTTTCTTTGCTGATTCCGGTGTTGAATCGATACTCCCGTTCGCTTTAGCGGGTATGGAGCGAGAGAAGCAGTTCCTGGCTCGATCCGGACACCGCGGTCCCCTGCCGCCAGTTAATTTTCTTGCAATTTCCGGCGGCGGTGACAATGGGGCTTTCGGTGCCGGACTGCTGGTTGGATGGACTGACGCCGGGAATCGCCCGGAATTCAAGCTGGTAACCGGGATCAGCACGGGCGCCTTGATTGCCCCCTTTGCCTTCCTCGGCCCTGCCTATGACGACACGTTGAAGAAACTCTATACGACAATTTCCCAAGACGATGTTCTCGAGAAAAGAACCATCTTCGCCGCAGTATTCGATGACGCGATGGCTGACAATCGACCTTTATGGCAGCTGGTCTCGCAGTATATCGACGAAGCAATGTTGGTCGAGATAGCAAACGAATATAACAAGGGCCGCTTTCTCATGATTGCGACAACTGACCTGGACGCGCGCCGGCCAGTCATCTGGAACATGGGCGCGATCGCGGCGAGTAAGGATCCCAAGGCGGTGGATCTGTTCCGTAACATCATGGTGGCATCGGCCGCTATTCCAGGGGCGTTTCCTCCCACCATGATCGATGTCGAGGTCGATGGAACGCCCTATCACGAAATGCATGTCGACGGCGGGGCGATGGCGCAGGTCTTTACCTATCCGCCCTCTCTGAACATAGGCGAGGAATCCAAAGTCCGCCATTTCGAACGCGACAGAACACTTTACATTATCCGCAATGCCCGCCTTGACCCGGATTGGGCCTCCGTAGACCGACGCACCTTGGACATTCTGAGTCGCACTATATCGTCACTCATTCAAACCCAGGGCGTTGGCGACCTTTATCAGATATACACGATTGCTCAACGGGATGGAATTGACTATAACCTCGCGTATATCGGCGCGAATTTCAATGCCGAACATAAAATGGATTTTGATACCGACTATATGCGGAAGTTGTTTGACTACGCCTATCAACTGGCGCGGGAAGGCTACCCGTGGCAGAAATATCCGCCCGGTTTTAGTGCCCCTGCGAGCGACTAGGCGCACCAGAGTTACGCGACTGTTTGCGCAATCAACAGAGTTCCGATGAGCTTCCTTTGCCGGACTTCCGTGTTGTACGATTTCACATCAAGCGGGATAAGAGATAATTCGGGCACCGCCCGCGACCGAAAATAAATCTGTCCCCACTTTATTTTGTTTTTATTGCGTAGCTTTCGAGAGTCAGTGATTCGCTTCATTTTCGTGGTCCTTTGCGCGTTGTGAATCCGATTGTGCTATCTCGCCCGGCCGGCGCGTTTCAGTGTCTTCCACTGTGTACTCCACTTCAATGAAATCTTTCGACCCCTGTCGACGGATTTGCCTCTGAAGCCATAATATCCGCGCGATTACGACAGCAGCGACAGCGGCAATTGCTGCGAGAAAAACAGCAAAGAACAATATACCCAAAAAAAACACCGCGACAATGGCCACGAAGGCAACTAGACGCCCGAGCCAAGTCCGCGGAACGATATAAACTACCCTACCGCCCAGTTTATTACTCATCTTTCTACCATCACTTAGTCACATGCGATCACAGGCATCAACGTGCTCGCATGGATGGGCAAATGAGATTCACAATTGAAGACCTGACCCTCCAATCCCTGACGGGCACCGCCCGCAACTAAAAATAGGTTGTCAAAAGGTTCCTGATACCTTATCCCTCCAAGAAAAAAACCCCGCCGGGTGGCGGGGTCTTCGTCTAAAACCTGCTTGCGCAGTACTTGACGCTTAGGCCGCCTGAACTTTCACTGCCGACGGACCCTTCGGGCCTTGCTCGATTTCGAACGTCACCTTTTGGCCCTCGGTCAGGGATTTGAAGCCATCACCCTCGATGGCGGAGTGATGCACGAATACATCCTTGCTCCCGTCCTCAAGGGTAATAAAGCCGTAGCCCTTACTATCGTTGAACCACTTTACTGTGCCTGTATTCACGGAAATACCTCTGTTTGGTTTAATTGCGATGTTCTGCAGTTCGTTCCTGAAAGTGAGAATGCGGGAGTAGCTGCCGAAAAACCTGGAGGGACTTCCGAACTAACTACAAGAAGTGTACTGCAACGCGCACACTATACGCGAGCCGCACCCGAAAGCCACAATTATTTTCGGTCGCAGGTCAAGGATAAGATACGGTTAAATCTACGCCATGAATTCAGAATGGGTGTCCTCTAAGTGACCCTGAATCGTTAGGTGTCGGATTGTCTTGATTCGGTTGAAGTAGATTGAAAATACGGTTTGATGGCGCGCACAAGGAGACTCTCGGCCATCCGCCTATCGCTTTGATCGGTAAGATCATATCCGAGGACATCCTCAGTGAACTCCAGGTACAAGAAATCCCCGTCCCTTTCTAGTCGAGACTGCTCTTGGTAAAGCTTATTTTTGGTTGGATCCGCACCTCCCCCACGTTTCGCCTGCAAGTAGGTGTCAGCCCGCTCAGTCAACATACGCTCAGTTTCGCCAATCGTCGCGACTTCGCCGGTGGAGTTTTTGACCCATCGGTAGATCACGTTTCGCTTCGCCCAATTCGAGTCGAGTCCCACATTCTTCTTGTCTCCCCAGCGCCACAGGCGGTACACGCCGTTCAGGCGAAGCCACGCAATTGGTATCGAAAGTTGGATGGAGTGCTCTACCATTTTTTTCCTTACACCCCTAATAAATAAGAGAACGGCCAAATTTGTCTAGATATCAACAAAAGCGAAAGCCGGCACGAATAACCAGTATAGCGTTTGGTCTCGTTCAAAGATATGTTAAAAGCCGCGATTGGTGGAGCTTGCCTCCTCGGGCAAGCGCTTCGATCGCGTCAACGAATCACATCAAGCGGAATATATAAAGACAATCCGGGCACCGCCCGCACGCAAAAATGACGCTCTTCCTCTATTATCGTCCATAGCTAGCCCACCAGGTTATAGCGTCGAACGTCCAGCTCTTCTGCAAGCAGGTCCGGAAACCTCTCCAGCGCATACCGGATATGATCTGTGCCAAAATGAACTTCGAGCGCTGGTTCGTCTTGCCACTCCTCGATAAACGTAAACTCCGTCGGGTCTTTCCTGTTCACGAGCATTTCGTAGCGGATACAGCCCGGTTCACGTCGCGTCGGGGCAAGCAGTCCGAACAAGAGGGAACGAAGTTCGTTCACCTTATCCGGTCGTGCCTTTAATCTCGCCACCACGCCTAGCGACTTCGGATCCATCAGGCACCTCCTTTTTCTTGCGTAACGAGTGTTCTGACCGAACCATGATAGTGACGAGCGCAGACTATCTAACTATGACGAGATGACTTAACGGTGCGATATAACATGACACTTTATACCCAATCACATCAAGCGGGATAGTTTGATATACGATGGGCACCACTCGTAACTAAAAATATACGCCGGAAAAGACGCCCGATCCGTTTTCCGACCTGTTCCCTTACTCACGGTATGTGAGTTGCACCGGCGGCTTGGGCTCGGCGAAATACAGTAATCAAACGCCAATGGACTAGGCCGCGTGCGGCCGCACGCGGTCAAGCTTCCTACCGAGCCCTTTCCTGGCTTCCTCCAGGTCGTAGTCCGCCTGCAGCCCCATCCAAAAGGACTCGGACACTCCAAGGTACTTCGCCAGCCGCAGCGCGGTGTCCGCGGTGATCGCCCGCTTGCCGTGTACGATCTCGTTGATCCGCCGAGGGGATACACCGATCTCGCGGGCGATCTTGTTCTGGCTGATGCCCATCGGCTTCAACAACTCCTCGAGGAGTACTTCGCCGGGATGTATGTTGGGTAGTCTCGCCATAACGTACTGCTCCGTCTTCTACCTATGATAATCCACGATCTCCACGTCGTAGGCGTCACTGCCTTTCCACACGAAACAGATGCGCCAACGATCGTTGATACGAATGCTATGCTGTCCCTTTCTAGCGCCACGTAGCGCCTCCAGCCGGTTGGCAGGCGGCACCCGTAGATCACCCAAGCTAGCGGCGTTGTTCAGCATGCGCAGCTTACGCCGCGCAACGTGTTGCATGGCGGGTGGCAACCGCCGTGATACTTCGCCCCTCCAGATGCACTCTGTTTCAGATGAGCGAAAGGTCTTTATCACCAAAAGAGTATAACGCCTGCCGTTATATAACGTCAAGCGTTATACCGGTGGCTTGGTCCGAAAGGGAACGGAGGTGTCCTAGCCGGTGGTGGCGTTGAAGGCTGGGTGTAGCTCCCATTGAGCACAAGGCCCATAAATCGCTTCAAGAAATCACATCAAGCGGGATATATATTATAGAGATAAAGCGGGCACCGCCCGCAACCGAAAATAAATCTGTCCCTTTCTTCTCGTTTACACTTCTTCTTGTCTCCACCCTGCGGTCTGAATCATTTGATCCACTAGTAAATCGCCATGTCATTCAAGGCTGATCCTTTTGATTTCGTCTGTGAAAGGCGGGGCTTCGTTCATTGCTGAGGCAATCAGATGGACTTTAGCGATACGCCGCATCTTCTTGATCGCTGTCTCTCTTTGAGTCGCCGAACTGCGGGTATGCCCACTCTCGAGGTACACCACTTGCCCTGGTCGACGGCCGCGAAAATATTTGGCGCCATACTGTCCAGTATGCCGAAACAAACGCTTTTCGACATTATTGGTAATCCCCGTATAGAGCGAATTATCAGTACATAGAATCATGTATACGTGCCAGTTCATTGCAATATTATGCAATTCAAGCGGGACAATTAGAGATAAGGCGGACACTGCTCGCAACCGAAAATAAATCTGTCCCCCTTTTTAAACCATCGCAAATCGCGTCCATGGATAGCAACTCTGCACACTTATCAAGGATGATACAATAATGCAAGCTTGGCTCCATTCTCCCTTTCCACTTTCGACGCGATGTATAGATGTATGATGTATAGATGTATAAAGGAGAGAGATTCAACAGCATTAGTCACCTTATCGGCGCGGCAGCGGCAACCGCGGGCCTAGCGGTACTCGTGGTTCTAGCTGCGCGCCAGGGTGACCCCTGGAAAGTTGTGAGCTTTAGCCTTTATGGTACGACCCTGTTGTTGCTTTACATTTTTTCCACGCTCTATCACAGCCTTCAGGGTAAGGCCAAAAACGTCTTCCTCAAGCTCGATCACCATGCCATCTATTTGCTCATAGCGGGAACCTATACGCCCTTCACTCTGGTTACGCTTCGTGGTGGCTGGGGCTGGTCGTTGTTCGGAGTGATCTGGGGTCTTGCCATCCTTGGTATCGTGTTGGATTCTCTCCCGCGGAAAGGGCGCAGGATCCTGCCGGTGGTGATATATCTCGCGATGGGCTGGCTCGCCTTGATCGCCCTGAATCCGTTATTGCAGGCCTTGCCCCTTCAAGGCATAGTCTGGTTGGTAGCGGGCGGCCTGTTTTACACCGCGGGCATCGGTTTCTACGCCGTGGCTGATAGCCTTCGCCATGCCCACGCCATCTGGCATCTATTCGTACTGACTGGCAGCGTCACCCACTACCTTGCCGTAGTTTTGTACGTCGCCTGACCGCGATGTGGCCCGATCACATCAAGCGGGATATATATAACGACACGCCGGGCACCGCCCGCCACCGAAAATATACGCAAGAAAAGACTCCCAACGACTTTTCTACCCTCTGTGTCCTCCTCATAGATCGGCTGGCGCGCCCAGAGCCTTATCGAGGAATACCAAGATTGGCAGCGATCTGTTTGGGATCTTGACTTAACTACGTCAATGACGTAGTATGCGGAAATGATATTCGTCGAAACGACGCTCTTTACCAGCATCATCACGAAGATCATGAGTGACGACGAGTACACTGCCCTGCAGACCCTCCTCATGGCTCGGCCCGACGTGGGCAAGGTCATTCGCGGTAGCGGCGGAATTCGCAAGCTGAGGTGGGCCATCCGCGGCAAAGGAAAATCTGGAGGCGCACGGGTGATCTACTATTGGGTACCCAGGAAAGATCACATTTATTTGCTGACGGCCTATACCAAGGGCGAGCGCGAAGACATCGACGCCGATACCTTGAAGCGGATTCGAAGACTTGTGGAGACTTTGAAATGAGTAAGCGCAATATTGGCAAGGAAATTCTCACGGGATTGGAAGAGATCGCCGCCTGGCGGAAAGGCGAGATCAAGTTGAAGACCCGTAAGTACAAGACCCTCTCGGCAAAGGATATTGTTCGGATTCGGGAACGCCTTGGCCTAACCCAGGAGGCATTCGCCGCCCTTATGAATGTGAGCGCCCGTACCCTCCAAGAGTGGGAGCAGGGCCGACGTAAGCCTAGAGGGCCTGCGCACTCCCTCCTGCGCATCGCCGAACGCCATCCCGAGGCCTTGCTGCGCTAAATACTGCGTGCGCCTGCGATGACGCTCTAGAAATGTGGCGATTGAAGGCCTTGCCCATTGAAAGGAAAGTCCGTCAATCGCGTTAATCAATCACATCAAGCGGGATAGGTAGAGATGCAACGGGCACCGCCCGCCCCCAAAATTAAATCTCTCCCCTTCCCTATCTCCTGAAATCTGTAAGTCATTTGTAAGGGTTCTGTGAGACCCCTGTAGATTCTTTTATGACAGCATGGGTTCTAGCAAATATATATAGTAAGGAGTTTGGTCGTGCACATCTGGATTATCATCATAACTGCTTTCTAGAGGCGGGCGTTGTGAGGCTTCTCCTGCCGGTATGTTGCCAGCTCGCTTGGAGTTACTTACAGTCCTGCATAGCTGAGTGTGGGATATCAACACTTGCCTTGCATGCTCGGTGGCTTAGCAGGCATTATTATTGTTGCATCTTTCTTCGTTTCAAGCTCGTTCGGGCTTCAATCATATGAAGGCGTACAATGATTTGCGCCCCTTTACCATACCGAATAATTATTGCCAGTCTAGGCATTGTGGTTGTTGCAGGCTGCTTTGGGACACTTCCTGTTGAGTCGCAGCTTGAAGATACCCCACTCTTTCGCCAAATTGATGCGAATGTGGGCATATACTTTACTGCAGAGGCCCGCACCGCTGTTGCCGTACATACCCTCGGCCGCATAAAGGTTGGTGAGGTCAGCGTGGCACGGTTTCAACAAGTGTTTGCCGCTATGTTCACTCAGACGAAAGAACTTCCGGATTGGCCGCCGTGGCGGCATGAACGGTTAACAGGGATAGACGGGGTGATGGAGCTTGAGCAAGTAAATACGGACTTTACGATCGGTAATGATTACGGCACTCCAGACGTCATCAGTCTGACGTACCACGCCTGTCTCTATGAAACGAATGGCGCTGAGGTACGTTGCTGGACGACGTCTGCATTTCGGTCTCACCAGCGTCATGCGTTCGAATGCTTAGATATCGAAAGTTGTTTGTTGCCGCAGTTCGAAGTCGTAATTCGCGAGGCAATCGCAAAGTTTATGGTAGAGGTGGACGGCGATCCGGCGATAAAGGCCTGGGCCGAGCGCGTGTCGAAGGAGCACAAATTGAAATGATACCCCACTTTACAGGCACGATTATTGTCATATTGAACATGCTGCTGGGAGCATGGGCTGGTGAGTTACCGAAAGAATCAGCAGCACGGGCGCCAGAGTCTATCTCAGTCGGTATGCTCTGGTGGCCAGCCGATCCCTCCATGAATTTGCATTCCTTCGTAAGCGATGTGGACCAATGTCTGATGCGCACTATCAAGAAAGCCGCGCCCGAGATCAGGATTATGCCGCATGAGCCGATACACGACGCGCTGTACCCACTGATGGAGCCTGCCACTCAGCCAAAGAATGAGCAAGCGTTTGCCGAACTCTTGGTACGTGAAGATGTGCGTTCTCGCTTGGTACGTCGGGGCTTAAGATATCTAATTGCTTTCTCCGGTAGTACCACAACGACCGACGACCAAGCAAAGGGTGGTATGTTGTGCGGAGCTGGATATGGCGGAGCAGGCTGCTTGGGTTTTATCTGGTGGAACAAAACTACTGCGCTCAACGCCGCGCTGTGGGATCTAGAGAACGGTGCCAAGCCGTTGCATGAGGACGCTACTGCCCATGGTACTTCGATTGTTCCGGCGTTTATTTTGCCTGTACCACTTCCTGCGGATACGCTGGGCCCCGCATGTCGAGATCTCGGTTTACGCATTGTTGAAGCTATCCGCGGGAACACGGAGCAACCGAAGACCGAATAATACCCCCTCGGTTACTCACTTGGTAACCGAAGTAATTCTTCCAACGCGATTTCCAGCTCGCCTGCGAGTTGCTTCAGTGCCTCGTTCGTCACACGTTCGATGATTGTCTGCGTTGGCCACACCCACGTCCGCTCGGTCGCAGCTCCCGAAATGATCCGGTCTTCGCCATCGACACGGAGGACAAGTTCAATATTAGTATTTATATCCCAATATACAACTGTCGCTGGTGTCTCGATTTCGAAGATGCGAATTCCGCAAAGTATCGTCGGCGGCGCCTGAGTGTCAGGCCAAGAAGCCAGAAGGATATCCGCTTTCGCTTCGACAATCTCGCGGATAAGTTCCGCTTCTGGTGGCTCAAGCGAAATGCGCCCCATCGAAACGCCACCAATGGTCGTTCGCTCGAGCTCTGCCTCCTTGCGGATATCCGTAACCTCGATCTTAGCTCTTGCTGGAATGTCTGCTTCTCGGGATACGATATCCTCAGGCTCAATGGCCACAATCATGACATCGCTTTGATCGCTTCGATCGCCTGGTGTTGCGCATCCACTTATGGTAGTTAGCAAAGAAAGAATGATGGCCCATCGTATACACAATTTGATCACATCTAACCCTCCGTTGTCCGCAGTTCTGCAGATTACAACGAATGCCCTTTCGGTAAGATCAATTTATGAATTAAACCTATCTTTCACTGAGATAATCGAAAGTACAGGCTAAATACGTGCCTGCTTCAACTTACAGATAGCTTACAAGTACACCACAAGGCACAGCTGTATTCTGGAACGGTCGTCGCGCGAAGCGCGACTCGAATGGGGATGGGCCGCCAATCCCCCAAGGAAGGATGTGATGTTAGAAAAGAATTATTTGCTTATCTAATAAATATACGGCACCGCAGAACGAAACCCTTAAGAGCGTTTGGTACTAAGTAGCAGCATTACTAGACAAAACGGCAATATACCGACGGGAAGCCCCGCAAGGCTCATCAATCGCTTCAAGCCGTCACATCAAGCGGGATATATATAGGTAAGACGGGCACCGCTCGCACCGAAAAATAAATCTGTCCTTACTTTGCCAGCGCTTCTATCTCAGTAACTACGCGATCGAGCTCGTCGATTAGTGGCGTGTTGCGAGTTTCCCTGAATGCGGTCACCAGTGCACGATAATACCAAAGCGTACCCTCTTTCCCGCCGTTGAAGCGAGGCCACAAAGCGTCGCCCATGATGCGCAGATCCGAAAGGACTGATCGGGCGTTATGAAGCTTATCAGCGCAGGAGACGAGGCAGACGGATGGCGACGTTTTAGCGATATGAGCGATATACTTTTCCTTGCGGTCCCTCCAAGGCGGCTTGGGATTGGTTTCAGAATCCGTGCAGCCTTCAACAATTTCTAATACCTTAGCCCCGAAGCGTTTTCGAATCTCCTTTCTTAGTGCATTCGTACCGCCTGGATAGTCAGAGCCCTGATCTTCGATCGAGTCATGAAGCAATGCCGCAATTGCTTCCTCACTATTCCCACCGTGATCCAGCAGTAGCCCGGCAACGCCGATTAGATGAGAGATATAAGGGATATCCGTTTCTTTGCGCACCTGTTCCGCATGCAAACGGGAGACGAAGCTCAGTGCCTCCTCAAATTTAAAGTGAAACACCTTTCGCTCTGCATTATTCATATACTGTCAATTTTATACCGCCTCAATCCTAGAAAGATTTAGCTAGCGCGTAACTTACGGCTGCAATTGCGTCAACTAACCACATCAAGCGGGATAGTTAAAGATAAGCCGGGCACCGCCGGCACCCAGAAATAAATCTGACCCATTGTTATTCCGGATGTGGCATTACAAGGCCTCACCCCACTCAAACCTGCTCTCGCCCAAGTCCCTGCGTACCTCGGCTGCATTGATCTGTATATCGATATACGATATATTGCAGTGTGAATGATACGGAACCTCGTAGGAAGGACGACCCAGGACATCTACGATGGTGTGAACAGTCGTTACTCTCGCAGGGTTCCGCGTGCATTGCACGCCAAGGCGAGGCGTCTGCTCGACCAGATCAACGCCGCGCCAAGCCTGGAGTTTCTGCGCATTCCGCCGAGCAATCGACTAGAGAAGCTGCGCGGTGGTCTCAACGGATACTGGAGTCTGCGCATCAATGACCAATGGCGCATCATATTCCGCTCACAAGCGAAGGATGCGCTCGATGTCGAAATTACGGATTATCACGGGTGATGTTCATGCTGCCAAAGAAGCGATCTCCAACACATCCCGGCGAAATGCTCCTCAAAGAGTTTTTGCAGCCGCTGGCTGTAACACAGAAGGAGTTCGCCAAGCACCTTGGGTGGACTTACGCCCGCTTGAACGAGATTGTTAAGGGGCGTCGAGGCGTCACGGCCGAGTCCGCACTCGCGTTAGGCGATGCCTTGAAGACAGGTCCTGAATTCTGGCTCAATCTGCAGCGCGATTGGGATCTCTGGGATTCGATGCAGCGCCACGAGAAGATTCCACCGCTTAGAAAAGTGGGTTAGCGCATTCGCGCCTGCAGCTCTCCGAAGCATTCCGAGGCCTTGCGCAGCTGTGCGTCGAGGTTCTCGAGCTTTTTGTCGCGGAGTTCGGCCTGCCGGCGGAGCACCTTCTCCTTGGTGGGTGCCAGCACGCAATCGAGCCGGCGCAGGACGGTGAGCGGCAGGATGACATCCTGATACTTGCCGCGTTTGAAGGTATCTCGAATGAGGTCCGCAACACCCCAAATGAAGCTCACAATTTCACTATGATTCATTAAGTCTGTTCCGCACCCATTCCATTTCTCACTTTACTGTAAAATCATGCGGCTTCCACACAAACAAGCACATCAAGCGGGATAGTTAAAGAAAATCAGGGCACCTCCCACACCCGATGATATGACCACAAATCAATCTGTCTTAATGAACAAGCTTAGGCAGTTCAGCAAGGCTCAATACTCTATGGTAACTCATGAGCCATCTTTCCTTTATGTAATTGAGGTCCCCTCGTGGCGTCTTGACAACAAAATCACCGGTCTGCGCGTTCGTGAGATTGTGCTTTACCCTTTCAGCATCTGAACCCCAAACCTCCATCCCTTCCATGACCTTTTTTCGATCTCGATCAGTTGCTAACTTCCCAATCATCCATGTCTGGCAATTGCTCAGGCCCTTGTAGTCTACATCTCCGGGATTTTGAGTCGCTAAAAGGCAACATACGCCAAATGCGCGACCTTGCCTGATAAGGTAATTAAGGCCCCACTTAGCGGCGCATTCATAGGGAAAACTTGGAAATAGAGCTTGCTTACCGCCGCCACCGCCGATCTCGTCTATGAAAAGAATCAATTGTGGTTCCTCGGAAGGCTGTTTTCGCATCCACTTGTTTATTTCATATGCGACCTGAGCGACGACGAAGCTTCGGTCCTCAAAGCTATCTAGATCACTGACGTTGATTACATTAACGGGGACCTTTCCTTGTGCTGCTTCAAGAAAGACATCCATTTCCATTGGAGTACCCTCAAACCACATTTTTTCGGCACCTGAAAGCATAGTATTTATCTTGTTAAGTAGACGCCTTCTCCTGTTTTCGGCATCAATGAACTGCGTCACTGGCAAACCACCTATTTCTCCGAATGGTGGCTCCTCTACCAGCGTGAGTAACTGACGCATACCTTGTTCGCCCTTTAGATCTATACCGTTTAGCCATGCATAATGGACGATTTCATACAAGTAGTTTCTTTCGTTTTCGATTTTAGCCTTCTTTGCCCCGTGATATAGGCGATCCATGAAAGCGTTTGTTAAGGAGGCAACTAAGTTATTGAATTCCTCTTTGTTTTCCTGATATGTTTCTACAGGATATGGTGGTGCACCCAAAGGAGAAGCAAAACCTAACTGGATTCCCTTTTTCGAACGGGGAGTAAATACTCGGAACTCAAACTTATCGTAGAGTTCGGATACACGCTCATCCGAAATGCCAAAAGAGTTCAGATTTTCGTAGTGCGTATTGTAAATCTGCTTTAGTTTTTTCACTCTTAACTTCTCGTCCTTAGCCTTTACCCAGCCATTGAGATCGTCCGACGTCCTCACGATTATTCCCAAGGAACTCAGGTCACCTTTAAGATCAATTATTATTGTGGGAATGTTCTGTACGGCCGCTTCCTCTACAATTGCCTTTCCCAACACTGTCTTGCCTGACCCAGTAATTCCACAAATAAACACATGCGTGAGCAAATCTGATAGCGGCATAAACCAATCTCGCGTGGCCTCGTACTTACGACCACCAACCATATTGTACTGCTTGCCCAAATATAGGCCCTCTACGTTACTAGCGCGTTCTTCCGACGCTGACAACTGCACCTCAAATAGATTTTCGTCAGGATTGATTACCGTAATAATAACAATGTCTTCCGAGCCAGCTTGATTCGCTCGATACCATTCTGCTAACCCCCCTATCAAGCACGCCTGCGGATCTAAGTCAGCTACAAATTTTTTCCCATGGACCTTGTCTTCGAAAATCATGGACTTCTTAGTCGAAGGCGAACCTGCCGCTTTTACAAATTCATCCGGGACTTCCAAATATCCCCTTTTGAATTTGGTAGTCGGAATTTTAAATTCGCTTGCTAAGATCTGCCCCGTCTTGGGATCGATAATCTCTGCTACCCCGTCAGATCTCATTATCCCTCCTTTTTCTTTCCTCAGACTCGCGCTAGCTGTTTAAGCTTAGTCTCCAGTTCGCCTTTCTTCAAGATAAGCTCGTCTAGATCCACAGTTGCTACACTCTGTTGATAATCCTTCTTCTTTGTTTTTAAAGCGTCAAATTGTTTCTTCAATTCTAGCATCTCCTTACCGAGCGCGTCCTTCTCCAGCATTTGTTTGTTTATTCGCTTTTTCAGCTGGTGTGCCTCGTTCTGCAAAGTTAGTTCTACGCCCTTTAGGTGCGCAATAGCGGAAATCGTAGCCAACTTCTCACGAGACTCCAACGTATGATCATTGTTAAGCTTACGACTACTCAATAAGAACCAACATACAAGACTGATAAAAGCAATGGATAGCGTGGCAAGCAGAGGCGTTCGATGGTAGTTATTCGCAAACGCGGATCCAGCAGCGACCAGACTACATGTAGCAGCAAACACTGAGTAAATCTTCGCTTGATATAAAACTTTAATTCTTTTTTCCGTTAGATGCGCTGCTGTTATGTTTAGTTTCTTTAAAATTTCGTCTTGCATTGTCCGCTCAGAAGTGCTCTTAGCTAGTTTCTCGTTAGCCCTATTTACCGCATCTATTAAGGATGGAATTTCCCCCGAACTTTTCAGCACCATTTTTTTTAATGATAGGAACCTTTGAGCTATTTCTGCCATCTTTGCTCCAACTTTCTTTAAGTTATCTTTGTTGGCAATTACCTCTTCAATTCTATTTCTCATCTGAGCAAGTTCTTCCTTCCACTTGTTAACCCATTCTATTAATGCCCAGGTACCATCTGCTAGCTTGGTAAGTCGAGAATCATTCGGATCAAGGAAGTTGGTCTCGAGGATGTCAGCAACCTTAACAACAAAGGCATTGGCGAGGTCTTCGGCGATCTGCTTCACTGTGACAGGCACCCCGATTTCTCTCAGGGTTTTGTAAACCAGATCCTCATCTGTAATCGCTAGCAATAAGGATGTTTTATCTACTTCGTAACTACTGGTAGTCCACTCTGCTAGTCCCCATATGCCACGTGCTCCGGGACTCTGCCTGAATAAATGATTTTCGCGTGATAAAGTTGCTTCGACACTAGGTGCTTGTATCTCGTTTCGAGTGCTCGGAGCAATTTTCTCCGCTATTTGTCGATAATGAAGAAATTTGTTCTCGGTGGAGAGCACCTTATATATTTCGTGCCGAAGCAGTATCCTTTGCTTACTTTGCTGTTTGTCATGCTGTTTTTCGTCCGCTTGTTGCTCATCATATGTGTAGAGTCTCAAGGCTTGTCCTACTCTATCTGGACTCTTAATGAAGAGCTTTTGTCCTGGTGTAATCCTGTTTTCAAAATACCAATGTTTTATCTCATCGCTCTCTATTCTATTCTCGGATTCATTTATATGACCTCGTATCTCGTAATCACCCCATGTGACAAACGTAACTTCCGAAGAGATGTTGTAAAAATCCAGGATCTTGCGAAGGCCGGTAGTAATCTTTACGTAACCATGAAAATGCGCGTCACTGCTGACAGACAATGACACTTCTTTCTGGGGTGGCGCTAAAGACCAGACAACCTGTCCATCTTCGTCCAACTGACTTATAAAGCGCTTTTGCTTATCATCTTGCAGAGCGCAGTTTATGCTGAAAATAAGTCTTTCACAGGCGTGTGCATCTTTGGGAGCACCAAAGTGTTCATTAACAACATCTACGACTGAGATCTGTTTTCTCTCACGTAAATTTGAACATATGCTCGCGACTTCGTCAGGGAAAATCGAATGTAAGAGTTCTCTTAGAAACCACCGGTCGCCGAAATTCACAAACCTTTCATCGTTTAGCAATGCGTTGCGCGTCTTGTTTAGAATGTTGTCATTGAATTGCATTACTATTTGGCCGGGTGTGGTAAATGAACGACCACTATTGTTGCAGTCAGCAGCGGATTGAAACCTGAGAGGAAATTCCGGACAGTTTGACACGTACTTTTTGGTTTCCCCACCATCGTGAATTTCAATTGTTATATGGTTACTGTAGGCGTGCGCATCTCCGTTTATTGATATCTTAGTGCGAGGTCCGACGTCAATTACAACTGCATATTCCCTCCCTTTCTTGTCCAGTATGAAGATCTCCTCCCCCTTCGTATATTGTTGTTCAGGTGAGTAGATTCGAGCGTTTCGATGCTGCTCTTCGCGCTCAAGTAAACTTCGAACAATAGCTTCTGCAACTTCGTAGATGCTAGTAGGTGAGGTTTTTCCCTTCAGATAATCGATCAGCTCGTCGAGTTCGAACTGGGTTACACCGAATTGCTCGCTCCAATATTCGTCGTTCATCATTCAAAATGAAGAAGGTCTGGCTATTCCCCAAAGGGAACGAGGCAATCGCCTACCGAGCTAACCTGATTGCTGGTTGGTTCGTTTGGTGCACGCCTAAGTTAAACTACCCTTGTTTCGTTTGAACACAAATGATTTAACAATGGCGGGCATAAAAACCGCTGTGGCCTAAGACTACCCTCGTCTCTCCCGACCTTACTTGATAAAAAGTTTAGTCCACTTACACCAAAGGGATGCACGCAATCGGCCGATATCCGGACACATACTAGACATTTAGACAGATCCTAGAATTTGCTAAAATGCCTAGTCTATGGCGATTAAATGGGCGCTGCCAGTATTAGAATATAAATTTGTGCCTTTTTTCCTGCCGAGGATAATTCAATTATTCAGGCCTGACTCCGTTCCGCGAACCGCAATTCAATTTTCAGGTTAGCCCTTTGCTGTGGATCTCTCGTTTTTCCATTTGGCTATTGTGCGAAAGGTTGGCTGCAAACGGTTCCGGATACCTTTCCTGTCTCATATTTTAAGGAAAGAAAAGACGATGTTTTGCAACTCGCAAGAGTCAAGGCCCATGGAATATGTCCTTGTGTTCAGTTCTAATCACCCGTTCGACGCAGCCGAGCATCGGAGCCGAAGGAGGACTAGCCCCACGGGTGCCGGTAGGGATACCGGCACGAGCACGTCGGGCTACGGAAGGCCCGTCGGGCTCGCCCGACTGAGGCGAGAAGCACAGGGAAGTCCCGCAGGGACCCAGTCGTCGGGGCGCCCTTTCTTTTGGTTCGTTTTCTTTGGGCGCGCAAAGAAAATGAACCCGTTGTGCGGGCGCGGAAGCCCGCTTCCAAAACCGTCCTGCGGGGGCGGAACCCCGCTTTAAATAATCGGCTCTCAGATTTCCTTACGTTAAAATACACCCTTTAAATTTAAGGTGAGGACCTCCATGCCCTGTTGCGGGGGAGACACCACGGCCACGGGTGGTTTCTTCTCCTTTTTCGCCCCCATTCTGCGCTGGCGTTATCAGCATTGGGGCAGGACTCAGCTTGGTTAGTTTGAGACGTTGGGGCAAGCCGACCCTTCGTAGGCTCTTCAGAACTGTTAGGTTAGTCAGGTAGTTAAAATTGTTTCGGCAATCCAGCCTTCTTCAAGACCTCGTTTGCCGATGCGTAACGCCTTCTTCAGGGCTGGTGCGTAATCCGCCATCCACTGGCCTTAAGCCGCGTTATCTCTCGGTGCACTTTCCGCGATTTTGCTCCACAACTCGAAGGCAATATCTTCTCCATCATCCTCTGGCAGTTGGCCATTCGCTTCCAGCATTTCCGGGACCAGCACTTTTAGCTTCTTTATTAACAATTCGCAGGTCTTTGCTTCTGTAACCAGCCCCGGAACATCCTCGCTGGTCGCGACCCAAACTTTAGCCTCCTCGTCCCACCAACTTTCAACGGTGTACTTACGGTACTTCATTGGATTTCTCTCAATCGATTATAAAATTTATTTGCCCTTCTTCGGTCGATAGTCTTTAGGATCCAAGCAGCCATCATACATCCTTCGATCAATCTGTTTCCAATCAGTCCTTTCGATACCACGTTTGTTTTTGGAAGCCGGGCTCACAGGAAACGCGCATGCGATTTTGATCCACCGAGATTGTTCTCGCGCAATCACCCGGATCTCGTCAGCAACTTCAGAAAGATCTTGGTCCTGGCTGAAAATCAACGCAACATCATATGCCTGCTGATGTGCCAGCCGAATGACGTCTAGGGCGATCCGTACGTCGATCCCCTTCTCGTCACCCGTGAGAAAGGTGTATTCAGTCCCGTCAGGAAGGACAACTTGCTTGTTTCGGTATCGTAGGGAACGAGAAAATACATGCACGCCCACACGACTCATTGCCAATAACTTGGCTGACCAGAAGTGATGCCAAAAAGGATTGTCAGCTGGATCAGGGACGCCAGTGTAAAACCGGGTTTGGGATAATTGCCAGCTTTCCGCTGCGCAGATAGCTCGTGCCAGCGCATTTACATCGTATTTGGGGTGAGAGTAACCGAAGGCCTCACGCGCAGAATGGTAGAGGTTTTGGCCGTCAATGAATGCGACGGCGCGTTTATTTACTGGGGCAGGTATCGCTCATCCCCCAAATATGCGACCCCAAAAATAATAACCCCGCCCGGGCCTCGCGGCATGTCGGACGGGGGGCAAGTGCAAAAGAATTATGGGGTAAAGGATCCCAAATTTCAAGGAACCAGACCAGAACCGATGGGGGTTTCTACATCCCAACGCTCTTATTTTTAAAGACTTATTCGCATGATTCTTGATACCTCTAGAGGGCAAGCAAGCGATTGCGTCACCGTTTTGCTTGCCTTTTAAGCTGGCCCCATCAGCGTCGAAGCATGGATCTAACTTAGCCAAATGTACCTATTTTGGTACAATGGCACGGTACGAAGTCACAATAACAGTTATTAAATTAAGGTTTAGAGGATATCTCATGGCACAGGTGACCAAAGGAAATGTTTTTCGCGATCTTGGCTTTGATCGAGAGGAAGCCGAGGATTTGGCTATGCGTACTTACCTGATGGCCGAGCTCCGCAAGTTTATTAAGAAGCGCAACATGACTCAGGCAAAAGCGGCAGAGTTTTTTGGCATCCCAAGACCCAAGATCAGTTACATCCAGAATGGAAAGATCGATAAGCTCTCGATTGATTATCTGGTGCGCCTGTTATCCAACACTGGCGGCCAACTTAAATACTCATTTAAACAGCCGACCAAGAAGCAGGTGGAAGCGGCGCGCCGCGCTGCCTAACATCTCATCGCTCACTCGATTTTCTTATCACCCGTTTTGACGCCGCCGAGCATCGCAGCCAAGGGAGGATTAGCCCGAAGGGTGCCGGGACGGACACCGGCACGAGCACGTCGGGCCATGGAGGGCCCGTCGGGCGAGCCTGACTGAGGCGAGACGCACAGGGGACTCCGCACCTATTTAGGTGCGGGGCAAGTCGTCGGGGAGCGTTTCTTTGGGTACTTTCTTGTCGCTACAAGAAAGTACCTCGGCCTCGGGTCCGAGAACCTGATTAAATTAACCGTCGCGCGGGCGCGGAACCCCGCATCTTCGCCGATAAGTCCCTTTAAAAACCTCGAGCCTATCGCTTGGGAACGATATTAAACGACCGCCCACGTTTGAGGCGGTAGATGCCGAAGTCCCGGCGGTCGAGCGTAAAAATGTCCCGCAGACCATCTCGGTTAGCCACATGCACGAGTGTGGCATCGGCAAAGTCCATGGGCAAATCGCGATACTTCTGCAAGAGTGCCCGGATGCTTGGAAGATCGTCGGTGTCGATAAGAGCGACTCTTAGGGCTCCACGCTCGATCATTTCGAGAAGCCCGCTTTGGGCCTCATGCGAAAAGTCGAGGAGATACATAGCCTCCGTCACCGGCATCCAGGTAGTCAGAAGCGGCACTCTTATCCGCTTGAGTGCCTCGACGCACTGCTGATGATCTTGGTCGTCGCGATGCAGAATTGCAACCAGCGGCCCCGCGTCGACCAGCACACCTCGGGTCAAGGCCGGAGTTTCTTCGACAGGCGCTCCCGGAAAGCTCGCTTGTGAGCGCGCGCGAGGTCGGGCGGACCCCCGGAAGCCACCCCGATCAGATCTGAAATGACGGTATAGGGGCGGTTGGCCTCGCCGCCCGTCTTTTCTTCCTCTGCGAGCCGAAGTAGCGCTTCACGGAGCATGTCCGATTTTGTGCGGCCGCTACGCCGCGCGAGCCGCTTGAGCAGCGCCTCAGTCTCGGGGTCAAGTCGTACGCTCGTCGACATGTTGTTTACTGAGGGTCGTGTAATACACAAGTGTAATACACTAAGGCCGTGCCAGCAAGCTGACGGTTACCGCCTGGGGGCAACGTACACCAAAGAAGTAGATCGGGTTTTGGCAGCAGACTGAGTCTGTCTCGGTTTGATACTTATGTTAATCTCCTTGCCGATCCGTGAAGCCATGTTCACCAGCTTATCGATGCTGAACTTATCAATATGTCCTTTCAACAAGTTACTGATCTCAGGCTGATTAACACCGAAATACTTCGCGGCTTTCGTTTGTTTCATATTATGCTGTTTGACAAACCGCTCGATCTCCATCATCAACATGCCACGCACGTGAAGATTCGCGGCCTGCTGAGTGGCAAAGCCGGTGTCCGCAAAAATATTGCCCGATGATCGCTTCATTCTCATAAAACTAGCCTCGAAGTTGCTGCCGTAGTTTGTTAAGCCGTCTTCTAGCCAGCTCGATATCGCGTTTAGGTGTCTTGCGTCCTTTTTTCGTGAACGCATGAAGTATATAGATTGCATCCTTTTGCGTAGCGAGGTATAGGACACGATACCAGGTGTCGGCCCGAACACGGATTTCTCTGACACCAGGGCCAACCTCCTTGAGCGGCCTCCAATCTGTTGGGTCAAAACCGCATTGTAGTCTCTGGATCTGGTAATTAACTCGCTGCCGACCCGTCAGAGAAAAACCCGCTACGGCCTTATCCGAATCACCTAACCAGACGACATCCTTCATGGCCAATTATATAGAATTTTATATAAATGTCAAAGCTATACAAGCTAAGCTATTGATTTTGTGGTGCTGGCGAATCAACTCGCATCTCTGGTTACCTGATCCCCCGTCGACGCAGCCGAGCATCGCAGCCGAGGGAGGATTAGCCCGCAGGGTGCCGGGACGGATGCCGGCACGCGCACGTCGGGCCATGGATGGCCCGTCGGGCGAGCCCGAGTGAGGCGAGAAGCGCAGGGTACCTCGCACCAGTTTCGCGTGCGAGGCCAGTCGTCGGGGAAGTTTTCTTTGGGAACTTTCTTTTCAAAAAGAAAGTTCCTCGCCTGTCCGGGCGAGACCGGACTTCCAAAACAGCCCGTCGCCCTGGCGACACCTTGTGCCCCCACGCAGTGGGCCAATCCTTTCCTCCTTACGTTAAAATAAACCCTTTAATTTAAGGGGAGGACCTCCATGCCCTGTTGCGGGGGAGATACGAGCGCCATCGGCGGATTTTTCTCACGCTTCGCACCGTTGTTAAGCTGGCGCTACCGGCATTTCGGGTTGGATGCGAGTCAGCACAAGCTCATTGCCGGCATTGGTCAGGAGGGGCTTGACGGCACCAGCATTCTCGAAATCGGCTGTGGCGTCGGTTTTTTGCACCAGACCTTATTAAGGTATGGGGCGGAGAAGGCGGTCGGTGTGGAGTTGTCCGAGCGCATGCTCTATGAGGCGCACGCTCTGGCTGAAGCGGAGGGGCTTTCCGAGAGGACCCATTACCGGCTCGGGGATTTTGTGGAGTTGGCGCCGCGGCTTGAGACCGCAGACATTGTCATATTAGATAAGGTCGTCTGTTGTTATCCGGATGCCAAGACCTTGATTGAAACCTCCCTTGATAAATGTGCCGGTGTCTACGCGCTGACCTACCCGCGGGAGCGCCTCGTGGTGCGGCTTTACGTCGGCGCCTACAACCTCTTCTTTTGGCTAATTCGCGCGAGGATTCGAAACTATGTCCATGATCCAAAGGCGATCGAGGCGTGGATTACCGAGGCCGGCCTGGAGAAAGTCTTCGAAGACCAGACGCTGCTGTGGCTAACCCAGGTCTATGCCCGGCCGCTAGAGGCGGCCTGAAGGGGGGCTCGCCTTTTCATGATTTCGATCCAGTATAATGCGCCGGTGCCATGTCAAGGGAAAATGGTTGCCAATCACGTGATGGGCCATGTGCGCTGAAGTTACCCACGTAGATGAGTCGATGTTCGATGCGCTGCGCGCGCAGATGATCCAGGAGATTGCGGCGGATGCAAATTATGTGAAGAAACACATCGGCAAGGAGGCACTCGCCAAGCGGGTGATGGAGGCGATGGGCAAGGTCCCGCGGCACGAGTTTGTGCCCGTTGAACTTCGCCTTTATGCGTACGCCAACATCCCCCTTCCCATTGGCTATGAGAAGACCATCTCCCAGCCCTTTATCGTCGCGTTGATGACGGACCTTTTAGAGATTAAGGAGACGGACGTCATCCTCGAGGTCGGCACCGGGCTCGGCTATCAAGCGGCGATCCTTGCCCAACTCGCCCAGCAGATCTACAGCGTCGAGATCATCGAAGAGTTGGCGGTGCAGGCAGAAAAGCGTCTAAAGCGCCTCGGCTATACCAACGTTGAGACACGGGTGGCCGATGGCTCCCTTGGTTGGCCCGAACATGCGCCCTTTGACAAGCTGATCGTCACCGCCGCCCCTGATCTCATCCCCCCCGCCCTCATCCACCAGTTGAAATCCGATGGCAAGATGGTGATCCCTGCCGGGATCCCGAACGCCCAACAGCTCTTGCTGGTGGAAAAGAATGGGCAGGGAAGGCTCACGACCAAAGAGATCCTGCCGGTGCGCTTCTCGGAACTCGAGATCGAGGCCAGCGCCACCTATACGCATTAAATCCTACACGCGCTTTTTACTCAGCGTCTTGCCAATGAAGACCAAGCGCATCACCCGCTCCGCGGCGTTCGCTAGATACGTGCGCGAGCGCTTGATCGCCTCGTCCAGTTCCATCTCCCGTGCTGTCGCACTCTCAAGGCCATCGATGCCGTGTGCAAAGACACCCCGCGCATCATCCGCAAGACCTCCACCTATGGCAATGACCGGTACATTGGTACGCTTGGCAGCCTGCGCCACCCCTGCTGGCGTTTTGCCGAAGACGGTCTGAAAATCGATCCGCCCTTCGCCGGTCATCACCAGATCCGCCCCTTTGATATGGCGCAGCAGCCCCGTCGCCTCAATGACAATATCGACACCGCGCTTGAGCTCTGCACCGGTGAAGGCGACGAGCCCCGCGCCTAAGCCCCCGGCCGCCCCGGCCCCGGGCAGTCTCTGCACATTCACGCCCAGATCCCGTCGAATGAGGAACGCCAAGTGCCGCAGCCCCTCATCCAGTTGTTTGACCATGGCAGCACTCGCCCCCTTCTGGGGACCGAAGACCGCCGCCGCCCCTTTTTTGCCCGTCAATGGATTATCCACATCACAGGCCACCACGAAGGTGGTCTTAGCAATACGGGGATCGATGCCACGGATGTCGATCGCGGAGATCTGAGAGAGCATGCCCCCGGTGCAACCCCCGCCCATGACCCGCCCATCCTGCCCGCGAAACGTCACGCCCAAGGCCTGAGCCATCCCCGCACCGCCATCGACGGTGGCCGATCCCCCGATCCCGATCACGATCTTTCTCACCCCGTGATCGAGCGCATCGACGATCAGCTGCCCGGTGCCAAAGGTCGTGGTCTTCAAGGGATTGCGCTTTCCGCGCGGCACGAGTGGCAGCCCCGAGGCCTCCGCCATCTCGATCACTGCCGTCTTCTTATCGCCCAGGATCCCGTAGCGGGCCGTCACCTCCTTTCCTAAGGGATCGCGCACACGGTGCGTCACGATCCGCCCGCCGGTGGCATCCACCAACGAGCGCACCGTGCCCTCACCGCCATCCGCCATCGGCACCTTGACGATCACCGCATCCGGCACGACGCGGCGGATGCCTTTCTCGATGGCATCCGCGACCTGAAGCGAGGTCAGGTTGCCTTTAAAGGAATCCGATGCGATGACAATCTTCATGGGGCTCCGCAGAAACCGATGCAATTGATGGACGAATGCGAGCCCTCCCCGAAGGGCAAGCGCAAGGTAGCGAATACGCGCGGCGCGGTGAACCGGATCATGGGAACCTGTTCGGGAGTTAGAGCAAAGAATCTGACGAGGTGAGCCAGCGCCGATCAAATCGCCACAGTCCCGCCTCCCGTGCGGCCTCATAGGCGGCTTCAAGCTCGCCCGGACTCGGGCGGCGGTTGATGTCCGCGTATTTCAACTCCCCCTCTTGTGCCGGCTCCCCCACCTGAAACTCCGGCCGGTACTGGCCCATGACATTCACATAGGTATCGACTGATACCGCATCCGCCAGCCATTTGAAGATGGCCGCAGCCTCACTCAACTGGCCGGGCATCACCAGATGCCGAACCAGAAGGCCCCGGCGGGCGAGCCCATCCGGGCCAAAGCGGAGCGGGCCGACCTGGCGGTGCATCTCGGTGATCGCAGCCCGTGCATGCTCGGGATAGTCCTTGGCCTTCGCAAGCGTGCGTGCCGAGTCATAATCCCAGAATTTGAAATCCGGCATGTAGATGTCGATGAGTCCATCCAGCAGTTTCAGCGATGCAACGGAATCATACGCACTCGTGTTGTAGACGATGGGGAGCTTCAGTCCCATCGGGATGGCATGCCAAATCGCCTCGATCACCTGCGGCACCACATGCTCAGGGGTAACAAAATTGATGTTGTGACAGCCGCGGCCTTGCAGTCCCAGCATGAGGCCCGCGATCTGTGCGGGCTGACACTCCTCGCCCACGCTCTGCTGGCTGATGTCCCAGTTCTGACAAAACACACAGCGCAGATTACACAGACTGAAGAAAATGGTCCCGGAGCCCTGCCATCCGCGCAGACAATCCTCTTCACCGAAGTGGGCAAACGCCGAGGCCACTCGAGCATAGCGTCCCGTGTTGCAGACGCGTGTCTCATTGGCCATGCGATTCACATGGCAGTTTCTGGGACACGCACAACTATCCAGAAGCTCGGCAAGCCCCGCGGTAACTCGGGCCGGCAGCGCGCCCGCGCGATAAAGGGCAAGGTAGGCCGGTTCAAAGGGATCGAGCAGAAAGGCGGCCGCAGCCGCAGTGTCCTTTTCAATTACAGATTGCATCGGGATGAAACGTATGCCAATTCACCTTGGGTGTCCATGGGTATCCATCACCGGGGCGGCGCGAGCCCCGGTTTTCCTGTAGCGAGGTCCTCCAGCATCTTGGCAAGACCGATGACCACCTGGGCGAGACGCCCGTAGTCCAGTTGATCCCAGGTATCGAGTGCCGTGTGGTAATAAGGATAGCGAAAGTTCGCGGTGTCTGTGACCATCATGGCGGGGAAACCGGCCTGCCAGAAGGCGAAGTGATCGGATCGAATGATATCCGGTGCGAGCGGCTCGGGGGCAGCGATCCCTTCCGATGGGAATTGTGCGCGCGCCCTAAAGCTTGCGATGGCGTGGCGTACCAGTCCCCGTGAGGCAAGGTTGCCCACAAAAGCGATAAACGAACCCACATCCGGATAGAAAAACTTGAGCGGCGGCGGATAGGCCTGCGTCCCCGCACCGTCGAGATAGACGCCCACACTTTCAATCGAGATCATGCCGATGATTCTCTCCCCCTTCGCCTGCGCCTGCCTCGCGTAGTTCAGGCTGCCCATCTCAGCCGTTGCAAAGAATGGCTCTTCCTCATTGCCAAAGGCAACAAAGCGAACGCTCCGGGAAAAGCGCTTGCCGGAAAGCAAGCCCGCAATCTCAAGCAGCGCCGCAACCCCCGAGGCGTTGTCATCGGCGCCGGGCGAGCCCCACACCGTGTCATAGTGCGCCCCCAGCACGATGATCTCATCCGCACGGTCCTGGCCCGGGAGGATGGCTTGCAAATTCTTAAATCGCCTCGCTCCGCTGCCAAAGTTTTGCACCTCGGGGGTGAACCCGGCTTGGGTGAACTGTGCCTCGATGTAGGCCGCCGCTGCATCAAGCGTCTTACCCCGCAACGCGTTGCGCTCGCCGATGTGGGAGGCCAGCATCTCTACATGCCCCATCAGCCGCCCACGCACGCCCTCCGCCTGAGCGCTCAACGGAGGCAAGGGCCCGCTGTAGGGGCGCCCCGGCATGCTGATGATGTAGTACAAAAAGGCAGCAAGGAACGTAATAAGCGCCAGCACACCAACCACGATCCCTTGCATGGGCACTTCGCCTTAAATCAGTCGCCGGTCGGTGTGATACTGAATTCGAGGATGTCCTCCATCTGGCTCAAGGCGCTGGCCAGCTGCCGGAAATTATCGGCGCTCCGGCTGCGAATCGTCATGTGATAGCGGAACCGCTTGCCTTCATCACTCAGATGATAACTGGGTTTCACCCCGTCAATGTGATGGCGCTTGAGCATTTCAGCAAGCGCAGCCTCAACACGGGGATCGGCATGCCCATAACACACCGAAAGTCCTGCATAGTGCAAGGAGGGAAAGACGTTCTCGATCCAGCGAAAGACCGATAAGGTGCCGATGGCGATCAGCGCGGTAATGAAGGCCGCAAAGTAAAAGCCCGCGCCAATGGCGATGCCGACGGCGGCCGTGATCCAGACAGAGGCCGCGGTCGTCAAGCCCCGGATGGTGAGCTGCTCCTTCATGATGACCCCGGCCCCCAGAAAGCCGATACCAGTCATGATCCCCTGGGCCATGCGCGAGGGATCAATGCGCACGGCTTCAATCGCGACACCGGGAAGCAGCTGGATGTGGTATGCCACCAGAAGCATCAGCAGTGCGGACGCCACACACACGAGCGTATGGGTGCGAAAACCCGCAGGGCGACCGTGATAAGTGCGCTCAAGTCCAATGAGGGCACCGGCCACCACACTCAACAGTAAGCGCGTGATGATAATCAGATTTTCATTTTCCATACTCGATGACCCCTATCCCATCTGCCGAAGAACCGATCGAAGCTCGGGCGATACCGCACGCTTTAGGAGCGCGTTTCTGACCTGCCAAGCCTCATTTCCCGGATGCGGCTCCAATAGCTCGACGGCTTTGCCGAGTTGTACGGCAATGGGCACGCCGTCCCGGTAGAGCACCCGGTTCCCCACGAGCGCCGGCACCCGAGCCCCGGGGGTCACGATGCCGACAAGATTCAAGGGATCGGCCGCCGAGATCGAGACCAACGTGCCGGTCTTCTCCTGGCGCCGCACTTCCCTCAGTGCCCCGACAGCCTCCGGGAGCGCAAACTGCTCGCCTGATGCGCCTGCGACGAACCGTCCGCCGCGGATCTCACCTCTGGCCTCAAGCTGCCGATAGAGGAGCCACAACTCCCGCCACGGCGGGAGAGCGCCTTCGCGCGCAACGAGCCTTCGAAAGACAACCCCATAACGTCGAAGCAGAGTGCGTGCGATCTGCGCAACGCGCGGGCTCGGGAACGAGAGACCCATGGCGGGTGGCCCTGCCCCTTCAGTGTCCCCATCGGGCGCCGCGCCATCCACCGGCCGGAAGCGCCGCACCCAGCGGCCGGCCTCTTCGATCCCGAAGAGCGCCACACGGCGCCTTCGCCTCACTCCCGAAAAGGGCCGGCGTCGGTTGGATGGGAGCAGCAGCGCACGAAGGCCGGCAAAACTGTCCGAGTGCACAAGGCCTGCGCCGACGAGCTCGCCCAAGGCCTCCTCCAGCTCGCTCCCCAAGAGCCCTGTGCCGTCCACCAGATCAGCAAAGAAGGAGGCGCCCGCCTTCTCCAGGAAGAGGGCAACCTGCCGGGCTCGATTGGAAAGAGGAAGGCACTGTCCGTTGGCGAGCGGGACAAGGCCTTGCCAGGCGCTGGCGCCTCCTCGTGAGAGAAACGTGATCGGGGTGGAACGCACGGGGGCGAGCGTTCTCTTTGGCCCGAAACTCACGCGCAATCGCCCGCGTGCCCAGAGGATGCGCCCGGCGAGGCAAAGCTGATCGAGCCACGCAGGTTCGTAGTCCGAAACCCGGCAGGGCAGGATCTCCCCCTCCCACGCACAGGCCGGTGCCTCAAAACCCTCCAGCTGATCGAGGATCGCCGCGAGCGCCTGCGGCCCCTCCCCCTGCTGCCTGGGGGCCACATGCTGCCAGTCCAAAAGAAAGCGCATGAAATCCGCGCTGGCCACCGGCTCGATCTCGGCTCGAAGGCGGGCCACCGTATAGCGATGGATGCGCGCGAGCAGCCGTCTCTCACACCATTCGGTGCCAGGAAACCCCGGCGTGAAGCGCCCACGGAGCAGGAAGCCCTCCCCTTCAAGGCGCTTAAGCGCCGTCTCGACCGCCTGCTCGTGCAATCCAAAGAGGCCCGCGAGGTGCGCGGCGGTTTCCGGGCCGACGCAGCCAAGGCGCCCGCGCAAGAGCTCAACGAGTGCGGCCTCAAACGAGAATGGGATGGCCGCATATTCGGCCGGGGCCGCAATCGGGGGCGCCAGATCCGCATTGGGGTAGAGCGCCAGCAGCATCGGCAAGCGCTCGGCGGCAACCCAAAGGGAGGAAGCGGGCTCGCGCAAGAGCAGAGTCGCCCGTTTTTCGGCGATGAGTTCCGCGATAAAGGCCTCACCATGCGGGCCCTGTGCGGCGAGCTCGCCCTCGGTCATGGCCCCGAGCAAAAGGAGCGCATCATGGAGTTCATCGGTAGAATTGACCTCTGGCCACACCTCCTCTTTGACACGAGCAATGGCGTCCCCATCGAGCTTGCCGAGATCCGAGGCCGATTGCGCATCCAGCCAGCGGCGGCTCATCACCGCCTGCGTGCGCCGCTCCTCCAAGGGCGCATCATCCAGATACGCATAAGGCCTCGCGGTCAGGATCTCCTGGGCGAGCGGCGAAGGTTCGGTGAGTTCCCGCACATGCACG
Source organism: Gammaproteobacteria bacterium (assembly GCA_022614965.1). GTDB lineage: Bacteria > Pseudomonadota > Gammaproteobacteria > JAKEHO01 > JAKEHO01 > JAKEHO01. The sequence goes on along the minus strand of JAKEHO010000071.1, from coordinate 735 downwards.
GAGCGCGTACCCTGGTCCAAGTCGAGCAGCAGCCGTTCCAGTCCTTCGATGTCCATGGCCTCATAAAGGCCATCGTGCACCGTCTGATTGACGAGCGGGTGATCCGGGATCGCGCGCTCGCCCTGGAGGTTCTCCTGACAGGCGAGACAGTCGGGGAAGATCACCGCCAAGAGGTCCTCCGCCTGCATGCGCCGCAGCGGCGCCGGAACCTTCTTGCCGCCCGCAAAGCGAAGCACTGCCAGCGCGACGCCGAGGTTCCATCGCCAGCGGATCGCAAACATGGGGGAGTTGAGGAGCGCCTGGACCAGTAACCCCCGCACCGTCTTCGGATCGAGATAACGGGGCACCTCATCCAGGGGAAAGCTGTGGGTCTCGCCAAGCGAGATCACGATGGCATCCTCGCTTGCCGCGGCCTGCAGCTCAAAGTTGAACCTGCGACAGAAGCGCTTGCGCAGCGCGAGCCCCCAGGCGCGGTTGATGCGGCTCCCAAAGGGCGCGTGGATCACGAGCTGCATGCCACCCGACTCATCGAAGAACCGCTCCAAGACGATCTGGGATTGGCTCGGCATCACCCCGAGTGCGGCTTTGCCTGCCGCAAGATAGGTCACGATCTGCCGGGCCGCCTCTCTCCCGATGCCGACCTCTCGAGTGAGCCACATCATGGCCGTCTCCGGCGCACCGCTTGCCTCATCCAGGTGCACGGCGATCACCTCACGAAGACGGGAAACGGCCGCC
>JAKEHO010000070.1 GCA_022614965.1 Gammaproteobacteria bacterium | reverse complement strand
CCTCGCGACGGCCAAGCAGGTACAACAGCTCGCGGCAGCAGGATCAGAGCTGGTGCGCATCACGGTAAACACCGAGGATGCAGCAAAACGGGTGGCGAAGATCCGGGACCTATTAGATGCCGAGGGCTGCAGGGTTCCGCTTATCGGGGATTTCCATTACAACGGCCATAAGCTCCTGACAGGCTATCCGGAGTGCGCTGAGGGACTCGCAAAATATCGCATCAATCCCGGCAACGTGGGTTTTGGCAGAAAGCGTGATAGCCAGTTCGCGACAATGGTGGAGACGGCAATCAAGTACGATAAAGCGATACGTATCGGCGTGAACTGGGGCAGTCTGGACAGCGATTTGCTCACTAAAATGATGGATGATAATGCAACGCTGGCTGAACCCAAGAACGCCAGTGAAGTGACGCGTGAAGCCCTTGTAGTATCAGCATTGACCAGCGCCCAGCGCGCGGAAGAGATCGGCCTGCCACGTAATAGGATTGTCCTTTCCTGTAAGGTCAGCGGCGTGCAAGACCTTATCGCCGTATATCGGGAACTCGCATCCCGTTGCGACTACGCGTTGCATTTAGGGCTGACGGAAGCAGGCATGGGCTCAAAGGGTATCGTTGCGTCTACCGCCGCGATGGGCGTTTTGCTGAATGAAGGGATCGGCGACACGATCCGCGTGTCACTGACCCCTGAACCCGGCGGCGACCGCACGAAAGAGGTCGTCGTCGCCCAGGAGATCCTCCAGACGATGGGCCTACGCTCGTTTACCCCACTGGTCACCGCATGCCCGGGGTGCGGGCGCACCACGAGCACCTATTTCCAAGAACTCGCAGATCAGATCCAGGGCTACATCCGCAGTCAAATGCCGATCTGGCGCGAGAACTACGCCGGGGTTGAAGAGATGACCTTGGCCGTCATGGGCTGCGTCGTCAATGGCCCAGGCGAGAGCAAGCACGCCAACATCGGCATCAGCCTCCCTGGCACGGGCGAGGCGCCCGTGGCGCCCGTGTTTATTGACGGCGAAAAGGCAGCAACGCTACGCGGTGATCATATTGCCGAGGAATTTCAGCAGATGGTCAACGAGTACATCGAAAGCAAATACGCCCGGAAGACTCAATAACCGCTCCCATCAACTCCCCATGTGTTTAACCACGCTCTACTGAGAACGGTCCTCGCCTGTCAGATACAATTCGGTGGCTTCGCTACTCCCGCATACCGGGACGCCTCTCTTACCGGGCCTTCAGGAAACAAGCCATAGAGATACTGACCGGTGCCCATCGCCCCACCAAGCCTCGCGCGAAACTCTCGCCAGGTACACATGATAGAAATGGTCTTACATTCATTGTACTAGCCCCGCATAAAACGAATGATCCCCCAATGCACATCACTGAGCTCAATACCATCAGCAGCGGCCATGGCTGTAGCGTCCTGTTGATCCCGATCATCGAGTTTGAGTAGAAAGCCATCAGGATCCGTCTTAAGCTGCTATCGTGTACTTGAATTGCCAATTACACTCGCCCGTTGAACACCATCGTCCTCATAACCAGGCTTGCACTTCCTTGTGCCTCGCAACCAATCGAACAAAGCCCCTGTAATCAACACCGCTTATACAGTCAAGTGATTGAGTTTGTCGCAATCCGCGCGCCCGCACGGCTGGAGTTAGCACCCTCCACTAATGCACCAGCAGCAGTATCTTTGACGGGGGCGTAAACCGCGTCTTCGATCAACAAAAATAAGGATGGCAAACTTCATTCGTTACAAGCAGGCGCGGATTAACATTTATAGACGACAATTCTTGAGTCACCGTAGACCAGCGACTGCGCCGTGGAACATTCCTGTTTGAAAGCTATAGTTCCTGTGTAGCCCGACGTTGGACCCTAGGTTATGATGGCAACGGTCAGTTAGAAGTCAGGTATCTGCTTCGAGATGTATGCTGAAATTCTGACGCTGTTCAAGGCGTTCTTTGACATTTGCCGTCTCCGCCTAGGCCCCCAAGACTTACCCGCATCGCCTTTTCTCTTGGGCATCACCCTGTTGTGTTACACGCTGTCCAGTATCTTGCTAGCTCTCATTACCATCCCCCCATTGCGGGCGACCCTATCCGGAATCACCGAAAGTCTATTGGTTGCTGCGCTCACCGTCATCGTGCTGCGCGTTCGCCATATGCCCGCACGTTGGACGCAGACCTTAACGGCATTGGCCGGTACGGGAATGCTGCTAAGCCTCGTCGCCTTCCCGCTGACGATGTGGCTTAACGAGATCAAGGTCAGTGACGGCGATGTGCGTCTCCCCGGGTTAATACTACTTCTGCTAGTGATTTGGAACGTGGTCATCATGGCCCATATTCTGCGCCACGCGCTTTCAACATCGTTTGGAATCGGTCTGCTTCTATCCGTAGGCTATCTCTGGATCATCATCAGCACATTGAACGCATTATTTCCAGTAGCGGCGTAGGGATGCATATTCACATCCTCGGCATTTGCGGCAGTTTTATGAGCGGCATTGCGCTCCTTGCCAAGGCGCTTGGTCACCAGGTGAGCGGCTCAGATAACAATGTCTATCCTCCCATGAGCACGCAGCTGCAAACCCACGACATCGGTATCATGCAAGGCTATGACCCCGCGCATCTGGACCCGCCACCGGCCCTTGTGCTGATTGGCAACGCCCTGTCACGAGGGAACGCTGCCGTCGAGCACGTGTTGAATGCGAGGCTCCCCTACACGTCCGGCCCGGCTTGGCTCGCGGAAAATGTCTTGCGCGGGAAATGGGTGCTGGCAGTGGCGGGAACCCATGGCAAGACGACGACCGCCAGCATGCTGGCCTGGCTACTGGAGTCCGGGGGCTTAAGCCCAGGCTTTCTGGTCGGTGGGCTACCGGCAAATTTCGGTGTGTCGGCGCGCCTTGGCCGCTCCGATGTCTTTGTTATCGAGGCCGATGAATACGATACCGCGTTCTGGGATAAGCGTTCCAAGTTCGTCCACTATCGGCCAAGGACCTTGGCCCTGACGAACATCGAGTACGAACATGCCGACATCTTCCCAGATCTTGCCGCTATCTTGCGGCAATTTCATCATTTGGTGCGGACCGTCCCGAGTAACGGTCTGATCATCCTGCCCAAGGCCAATGGGGCGCTGGAGCAGCTCATGGCCATGGGCTGCTGGACGGCGCATGAATCCTTCGGCAGCACCGGGAGCGATGGCGCCGACTGGGAGGCACGGCCGCTGAAGGGAGATTTCAGCCACTTTACCGTGCACCGCGCCGGAGCGTCTATCGGGGAGGTACACTGGCCTCTCATTGGGCAACACAATGCCGAAAACGCCCTGGCAGCGATTGCGGCGGCGCGGCACGTAGGGCTGGCCCCAGAGCAGGCATGCCAGGCGCTGACCGGCTTCACCAGCGTCAAGCGACGGCTTGAGTGTCTGGCCGTCATCAATGGCATGACCGTCTACGACGACTTCGCCCATCATCCGACCGCCATTCGCCGTACCTTACAGGGGCTGCGCGAGCGGGTCGGCCAGGACCGAATCATTGCACTCTTCGAACCCCGCTCAAACTCCATGCGGATGGGGGTTTACAAGGACCGATTGGCGGCAGCGTTTACCCCCGCGGATAAGGCAATCCTCTATCAGCCAGCTGAACTCAGGTGGGACCTCGAGGAGGCGACCAAGACGCTGGGAGAGAAGCGATGCGTGTTTCGCGACCTCGCGGCGATGATTGAGCACACCGTTGGCATCGCCCGCCCCCAGGATCACATCCTGATCATGAGCAACGGGGCCTTTGGCGGACTTCACGAGCGCCTCATTCAGGCGCTGCGCACACGATGATTTGTGTCCCGATCTTCCCCCTGCATGCTGTCCTCTTTCCGGGTGGAATGCTGCCGCTTCGAATCTTCGAAGCACGCTACATCGACATGGTAAGTGAGTGCTTGCAAACGGGCAATGGCTTTGGCGTCTGTCTGATTCGACAGGGCAGCGAAGTCGGGACGGCCGCGCTCAGTCACGACATCGGGACACTCGCAACGATTACCGATTGGGAGCGGCGCCCCGATGGGTTGCTGGGGATCACCGTACGCGGGGACCGACGCTTCCGGATCCAATCCCGAATGGTGGCGCAGAATCACCTCATCCGCGCCGAAGTTGAATGGATCCCAAATGAGCCCTCCCAGGAGCTCCCTGATGCCTATCAGCCCATCGCACTGCTCTTGCGCAATATCGTAAAACAGCTCCCCCTACCGTACTCGTCGGCGCCACAGCTCTATCGGGATGCCGTGTGGGTGGGCTACCGACTCGCTGAACTGCTCCCGATAGCCCCGCACGAAAAGCAGCTGCTCCTACAATTAAATGACACAAGCCAGCGTTTGAAACACCTGCAAACCTTCGCCAAGGCACTTAACCTGGCGTAGGGCCGACGCGCAAAGGCCGGCTCCGCGCCCCACCTCACCGGCCGATCGAATGTTCCGGGATTTCCAGCAACCGGTTGGATCAAATGCGTGCGGTGCTGTCCGGCTCTTCAATCACCGGATTCTCGATAGTGCCGATCTTCTCGATCGCCACCCGTACCACGTCACCTGCTTTGATATAACCCCGGGGCGTCATTTTCACGCCAACACCGCTGCTCGTCCCGGTAGAGATGATATCCCCGGGCTCGAGCGTAAAGACCGTGGATAGGATCTCAACCTGCTCGTAACAGTCGAAGATCATATGCCGTGTATTGGTCGACTGGCGCCGCACTCCGTTCACCCAGGTCTCGATATCGAGCACCTGGGGATCACCCATCTCGTCCGCTGTGACGATCCAGGGCCCTGTTGGGCCATGGGTATCAAACGATTTCCCCAGTGTCCAGGTGCGTGAGCGTGCCTGCCAGTCGCGCACAGTGACATCGTTAACGATCAGGTACCCTGCGATGACCTCGTGCGCCCGGTCTCGAGGGACGTGGCGGCAGCGGCGACTGATAACGAATCCCAGTTCTCCCTCGTAATCGAGTTTCGTGGAGACGCGCGGCCGGTGTATCGGATCATATGGCCCAATGACACATGTCGATTGTTTGTTGAAGAACGAAGGAAACTCAGGTCGTTCCAGCCCCATTTCCGCAACGTGGTCTGCGTAGTTGAGCCCGATGGCCAGAAACTTTGGTGGGCGCGGTATAGGTGCCTCGAGACGCACATCTGACAGCGGAATTGGCGATGCGCCCTGTTTTTCAAGGGATCGCAGCGTAGCGAGAACAGGTCCGCCTGCCTCCAGCACATCGATCAGGGTATGCGGGAGATCGGGCTCTGCGGCCGTGACATCCAAGACCGCATCATCAGTCACGACCCCGATCCGGGTAACTCCTTTATGTGTGAATCTTGCGAGTTTCATCGCCTCCCCTGAGCGGTTACCTTGCGTTTTGATCTCGTCACGCTCAACACTGAGATCACCCTCATCTCAACATGCCCACGTGCGATAAACCCGATCCGAAAGCCAGTACTCAACAACTCGGTGATTGTTGCTGTCTACCAGGAGGATACGATCGGCGCCATCCGTCCAAACACCGGCTGGCTCGCCAGCCGGCAGACAGACCGGGTCCTGACACTCGAAGCGACCGTCATCCAGGTCGCGCACCTCTCTCCTGCTCAAATCGAGTATACGGAGTGCGCCGTTGTAACTGTCGGCAACAAACAGATCACCACTCGCCAAGGCGATACCCAATGGATGTTGCAACCGCGCGGCCTCAAAGGGGCCGTTTATGTGGCCGAAGTCAAACAGCCCACTGCCGACCAGCGTTTTCACCCGCGGCGTGCCGTCGAGGTGGAGCACGCGCACGGCAGAGGTTTCGCTATCGGCGAAATAGAGGATGCGGCGCTCTTGATCGAAGGCCAGGCCGCTCGGCTGAGCAAGACGAGCCTGCAGCGCGGGCCCATCGACGATATCTTCGTCCCCGTTGCCGGCAAGCACGGCGGCAGTATGCTGCACAAGGTCAAGCACACCCAATTGATGGGTCCCCGCATTGGCGAAGTAGAGCTGGGTACCATCAATTGCCAAGTCCCAAGGCGAAGCAAGCGCAACATCCTTGGCCGGCGCAGCTATGCCGAGGTGACTGCCACGGCGCCCGACACCCGCCAACGTCGTGACCTTACCCGTTGCCAGATCCACGTAACGAATGGCGTGATTGTTGGTATCGGCGACGAACAAACGCGCCTCGTCGCATACGAGACCCTGCGGACTGTTGAAGCGGGCCGCATTAAGTGCGCCATCCGCGAAACCAGACTGCCCGGACCCGATACGGGACAACTCGGCTCCATGCTGGTCAAGTACCACCATCTGATGATGCCCGGGATCTGCCAACGCCCAGCGGGGTGTCATACCAGGCACAGGCTTTAATTTGGCCGGGAAGCGAAAGCGGCTGGTCGGAACAGGCTCCGGAATCAGGTGAAGTGGCCTTGGCGCCAGCGCCCCTTCCCTTTTCCAAGTTTGGATGAGCTCACCAACCAAGTAGAGCAGCTGCTCAGGCTGCGGTTCTCCCGACTGTTGACCGATGACCTTGCCGTCCGGTGAGATCAACACCAAGGTCGGCCAGGCGCGCACCGCATAGGCCTGCCAGAGTCGGTGCTGTGGGTCGTGAACGACAGGATGAACGATTTCGTAACGTGCGATAGCTTGACGCACATTCTCGCCGTCGCGCTCAGCACTGAACTTGGGGCTATGCACGCCAATCACGACCACGTCTTGTGAATAGGCTTCTTCCACGCGGCGCAATGTGGGGATGAGTTGGATACAATTGATACAGCAAAATGTCCAGAACTCCAGAATCACCAGCCGCCCGAGCAGCGCTTCAAGGCTCAATGGTTCTTTCACATTGAACCACTTGAGACCAGGAAGATTCAGTTCCGGCGCGTGGATAGGATTTCGCATTGCACCACTGCTGTCGTTATATGACATTTAATGTCTTGCGAAAACTCGGCTTAGTCGACAAGCGTCATTATCCCGGCGAACAAGCGCTCTACAGGGCAACGATCATTCCCGCCAACTTCGACTCTTCGGCGACGCACCTCGATTCCTGTACTGATTTCCCCTCAGAATGTCAAAATATAACGCGCTGTGTATAGGAAGCGGGACTCCGCTAACGTCCGGATTTCAATCCGACAGGCACTTAGGCGTCGCGTATCAATAAGCCACTGTGGACAAGATTAACCGAACCGCAATGGAGCCAAAAGGACCCCGACCAGCGCGAGCGGACAACGTCGGTCGTCAGCATTCATGGAGTGACTATGACACGTAACGATCGACATGAGCTACCTATTCTGATCACCGGTTGCTCAAGTGGGATCGGTCGATGCGTGGCGGAGGGCCTAAGAAACCTTGGATACCCGGTCTACCCGACCGCCCGAAAGCGGCAGGATGTTGAAGTCCTCAGGGCAAACGGATTCGAAGCCATGCAACTTGATCTCACCAATTCTGCGTCCATTCAAGGGGCTGTCGAAGCCATGCTTAAGCGGACGGGCGGGCGTATCTACGCTTTATTTAATAATGGCGGGTTCGGACAGCCGGGCGCAGTAGAAGACCTGACACGCGGTGCTTTGAGGGAGCAGTTCGAGGTGAACTTCCTGGGGACGCACGAACTCACCTGCCAGGTGATCCCGGCAATGCGCAGACAAGGTTTTGGCCGCATCATTCAAAATAGTTCCGTGCTGGGTTTTATCGCCCTCAAGTACCGGGGGGCCTACAACGCCAGTAAATATGCATTAGAGGGCCTGACGGATACGCTGCGCTTGGAACTTAAGGACACCGGCATCCATGTGTCATTGATCGAGCCGGGTTCTATTGAAAGTCGGTTTCGCGAGAACGCGTACGCGGCCTTCAAGCGCAATATTGATGCTGAGAAGAGCGTACACCGTGCGATCTATGAGTCGTTGGAGGCCCGCTTAAGAACATCCGGTGCAGTCGTTCCTTTCACCTTGCCTGCCGATGCCGTTTTGAAAAAAGTGCTCCATGCACTTGAAAGCCCGCACCCAAGGGCACGATATTACGTCACGTTTCCTACCTACGTGTTTGCCTTGCTCAAGCGAATCTTACCCAGCGGCATGCTGGATACAGTGCTTATCCGCACATCAAGTCTCGAGAATCGCTGAACTTTGTTACCGGCCTGCGGCATTGGGGCGATGCGCGGGTCATGCAGTAAGCCGAATCAAATCGTAGCCGCTCGAGGCTTACCGATTAGATGAAGACCCTGCCACAAAAAGTCCAAAGCGAGGAAGAGCCTTGTCCGAAGACTGACTCCTAAGGAACTCATTGAAGAGGATACCGTTCTATGCGATTTTAGAGCCCTCATACTAATAACGAGTTTCATTCCATGGAACGGCTTTTGACGATCTTCCTCATCGCCGCCTTATGTTTATTTCCATGTGCATCGCCTTTCCTTTTAGCCGAAACGCTGGACCCGCGCTGGGCACTTTGCGGGCCGGATACGGATATAGCACCACGCCCATCCGTTCTGCCCCTGGAAGGCGATGCGGAGGATGCCGCCTACGTGACGGCAGACGAGGCGGAGGCTGTTGTCAGAGGTGGCCCCTGGAACTTCTGGGGCGACGTCGAAGTGAGCCGGGGTGCCCAACAACTGCGTGCTGATAGTCTCATCTACGATCAGCAGAACGAGACAGTCAAGGTTACGGGCGACGTCAAGTATTGGGATGAACAAGTAACGCTCTCCGCTCAACACGGGCATGTGGAACTCGATCAGGATACCGCCGAGTTCGAGGGCGTTACCTACCGACTATTGGATCGACATGGACGCGGGCAGGCGGTTGATGTCTTTCTCGACCAGGATGCACAGATCGCAAAATTTGAGGATGTAGACTACACCACCTGCCTGCCCGAGGACAACGACTGGAAGCTTTCAGTTAAAAAACTCAAGCTTGATCTGAATGCGGAATGGGGCACCGCCCGGGACGTAATACTAAAAGTCAAAGATATCCCCGTGTTTTATTCGCCATACGTGAGTTTTCCAATCAGTAACAAACGCAAGACGGGCTTCCTAGTTCCCAGTTTTGGGAACACTAATAACTCGGGTTTCGAGGTCAGGACCCCTTTCTACTGGAATATTGCGCCGGAGATGGATGCCACGCTGACCCCGCGGCCAATGAGCAGACGTGGACTGATGCTGATGGGCGAATACCGCTACCTTTTTCGACGCGGTGACGGGCAGCTCGATGGCCAATTCCTGCCGAGCGACAATGAGTTTGACAACAAAAACCGATATCTGATCGCATTCACGCACGATCAAACGTTCCTGGATCGTGGAAAACTTTTCCTCACTTACAACAAAGTCTCAGACGACAGTTATTTTTCCGATTTCGGGAATAGTCTCAGTCTTTCCAGCCAGCGCTTTCTCGACCGCAGGGCTGACGTCTCCTACGAAGGCGACCGCTGGAACGCACTCGGGCGAGTGCAGGACTTTCAAACAATCGACCCGACGATTCCCATCGAGGACCGCCCTTATCAACGTTTGCCCCAGCTGTTGTTTAACGCACAAACTGCAAACCGGAATAAGGCGTTGAACCTGAACTTCGCGGGCGAGGCCGTCAACTTCGATCGCGAACAGAGCGTCACGGGTGGTCGCTTCGATTTTTATCCGATGCTGAGTTATCCGATGCGTACGGTTGGGACATTTCTTGTACCGAAAGCGAGCCTGCGCTTCACTCAATACGCCCTTGATAGGAATTTGACCTTCGGTGACACACCGGACCGCCTTATCCCCTATGCCAGTCTTGATAGCGGCGTGTATCTTGAACGCGACCTGACGATGCAGGGTAGAATGTTTCTGCAAACTCTAGAACCGCGCCTTTACTATCTCTATGTGCCCTTTCAAAACCAGAACGATTTACCAATATTCGACACGAGCAACAACGATTTCTCATTTGAGCAACTGTTCCGTCAAGATTCATTCACCGGCGCAGATCGGGTGGAAAATGCCAATCAGTTGGCGTTAGCCGTTACGACACGATTCCTGCACGGTGCTAGCGGTGAGGAGACTGCGCGTCTCAGCCTTGGACAGCTTTTCTTCTTCAGGGACCGCTTGGTGCAAGTGCCCGGCGTGCCCGTTCAAACTGACCCTGTGTCGCCCTTCGTTGCCGATCTCGTAACGCAGTTGCCATGGGACATGCGCGCAAGGGGCTCATTGCAATGGAACCCGAACAACAACGTCTTTGACCAAGGAGCGTTTCATCTGAGCTATGACCCCGCTGGCAGCCGCATCATCAATGTGGCGTATCGGCTCCGTAGGTCAGTAGATGTCGAACAAACGGACGTGTCCGCGGTCTGGCCAGTTGGCGTTCATTGGAACGTCGTCGGGCGTTGGCTCTACTCGCTCCAAGACACCCGTACGCTAGAGGTCTTCGGAGGGGTTGAATATAATAGTTGCTGCTGGGGTCTAAGGGCCATATTCCGTCGCTTCGTGAACGATGTCGCAGGCGATAACCAAATTGGCTTCTTCATCGAGATTGAATTAAAGGGCCTCGCCGGCCTTGGTCGTCAAACCACGACCTTCCTGAGAGAAAGCATTCCCGGGTACGAAAATGAATTTTAGATGCAGTGTCGCAAAACTCCATTTTCGCCACGTCCTTCTGACGCTTCTAACACCGTTCTTTACGTGCGTTCTTAACACCTGGGCTGTAGAACCGCTTGATAGCATTGTCGCCGTTGTGAACGATGATGTCATTATGCAGAGCGAGCTTGAAAACAGAACTCGCACGGTAGAGGCACAGCTCAAACACAACGGTACTGCAATTCCGCCGCAGTTAGTCTTGCAGAAGCAGGTGCTGGAACGCCTCATTTTGATGAAGCTGCAATTGCAGCTCGCGCAGAGCACCGGAATCCGGGTCGACGACGACACATTGAACCGCGCCATTGGCAGGATTGCTGAGAACAATGGCATGTCATTGTCTCAATTCCGGGAGATCCTCGAGCGGGACGGCTATAATTTCGCTGCTTTCCGCGAAGACATGCGAGACGAAATCACCATCACGCAGTTGCGCCAGCGTCAGATCGATAACCAGATCACCGTGACAGATCGGGAGATTGATAATCTTCTGAGCACACAAAAGAACCAAGGCGACGTCAATGCAGAATACCACCTCGCACATATCTTGATCGCTACACCGGAAGCTGCGTCACCGGAACAGCTCCAATCGCGCCAACAAAAAGCTGAGCAAGTATTGGCACAACTTAGAGCAGGTGCGGATTTCAAGGAAACAGCGGTGGCCGTGTCGGACGGACAGCAAGCATTGGATGGAGGGGATCTGGGCTGGCGAAAAGCCGATCAACTTCCGACGATCTTTGCCGCGATCGTTCCCAAAATGAACACGGGTGACGTCAGTGACTTGATACAGAGCGCGAGCGGATTCCATATTATTAAAGTGTTGGGTATTCGCGGGAGCAGTCAGCATATGGTCACCCAGACGCACGTTCGCCATATACTGGTGCGCCCCAGCGAAACCACTTCCAATGAGGCTGCGCAAACTCGGTTGGAGCAGCTTAAACCACGAGTTGCTGGAGGTGAAGACTTCGCTGAACTTGCACGTTCGCATTCCGATGATACGGCGAGTGCCATAAATGGAGGTGATTTAGGCTGGGTCAACCCCGGCGACCTGGTGCCCGAGTTTGAAGCAGCGATGGATTCCCTCTCGCTAGGTCAAACCAGCGATCCAGTTCGAACGCAGTTCGGCTGGCACCTCATTCAGGTGATTGACCGGCGCGATCACGACAGCACAGAGGAAGTGAAACGGGCCGAGGCACGGGAAGTCATCCGCCAACGCAAGATTCAGGAAAATCAGGAGGCATGGTTGCGGCAGATGCGCGATGAGGCCTACGTCGAGTACCGTCTGAATGAGTAATCCGTCACGCTGCCCGCGTATTGTGATAACCCCGGGCGAGCCAGCTGGGGTCGGCCCAGACCTCACCGTGCAGATAGCTCAACGAACTGCTGGGGCCGAACTCGTCGTTATTGCCGATCCCGAACTCCTCGTTCGACGCGCAGAACAACTGGGGGTGCCGCTGGAAATCACGCCCTTTGACGCCCGCCGTCCGCCCTTGCCTCATCAGCCTGGCAGAGTTTGCGTGTTAAAGGTGGAAACGGCAATATCTTCTGAGTGTGGGAAACCCGATTCGCGCAACGCCCCCTACGTGGTCGAGACATTAAGAACGGCGTGTCAGGGCTGTCTCAATGGATTGTTCGATGCGATGGTCACCGCGCCGGTCCACAAAGCGAGCATTAACGATGCCGGGATCCCGTTCACCGGGCACACCGAATTCCTTGCAAAGCAGACGGGGACTCAAGTGCCCGTTATGATGCTCTGCGCGAAAGGGCTGCGTGTCGCCCTTGCGACTACGCACATGCCGCTCGCACGCGTCAGCGCCGCCATCACCCGAGATCATTTGCAGGCCGTGATACGCGTGCTCTGCCATGACCTGCGCCAGTGCTTTGCCATAGCCAATCCGCGAGTTCTCATCTGTGCACTCAACCCGCATGCGGGCGAAGGAAGGTATCTCGGTCATGAGGAAACCGATGTGATCGTCCCTGTCCTGGAGGAACTCTGTGCCGAGGGATTACAACTCATCGGTCCTGTTCCAGCCGACACGGCGTTCACCCCCGGGCGACTGGAAGGCACGGATGCCGTGCTCGCCATGTATCACGATCAGGGCCTTCCAGTACTTAAGCACCGCGGTTTTGGCGAGGCGGTCAACATCACGCTTGGGCTTCCTATCATCCGGACGTCCGTTGATCACGGCGTTGCACTTGAGCTCGCCGGCACGGGCAAGGCCCACAGCGGCAGCTTGGAGGCAGCCATCGAGATGGCCATTTCAATCGCCTCGCTGAAAGAGTCAGTACGTGTTCCCGAACACCCGGGCCATGATGTTAGTGTGTCAGCAGGATCCCGGTGATCACGGCACCGCGTAGCGATCGCCGTCAGCTCAAGCGACTTGGCCAACACTTCCTCCACGATCGCAGAATCATAGAGCGGATCATCCACGCTATCGATCCCCAACCGAGTCAGCGGGTAGTTGAAATCGGCCCCGGTCATGGCGCGCTGACCATTCCTCTCATCAAGCAACTCGGGCAGTTGGATGTGATTGAACTCGACCGCAACCTCGCCGCGAGTTTGCAGACGCATTGTGCAGGAATGGGCACGCTGCGCGTTCACACGGTGGATGCGCTGGATTTTGATATTTGCCGTCTTGCGGTGAATGGTAAGCCCGTACGCGTGGTCGGAAATCTGCCCTACAATATCTCCACGCCACTGTTATTCCACTTACTCGGCCGCTCCGCTTGCATCATGGACATGGTGTTCATGTTCCAGAAGGAGGTCGTGGAGCGAATTGCCGCGCAGCCCGGGTCGCGCCGCTATGGCCGACTCTCAGTGATGGCGCAATACCATTGTCATGTTGAACCGCTTTTTAGCATCGGCCCCGGGGCGTTTTCGCCAGCGCCTACGGTCGACTCCACCCTCATTCGCCTTGTGCCACACAAGGTGCCGCCTGTTAAGGTCGACGATAAAGCCCTGTTTAGCGATCTCGTGAGGCAAGCCTTTGCCCAGCGGCGAAAGACGCTGCGTAATGCGCTGAAAGCGCTACTCAGTGAGATGCAGATCCGTGAGGCGGGGGTTGACCCTGGGCTGCGCGCCGAAGTGCTCTCCCTAGACGATTTCGCTCTGCTCGCCAAAGCGGCAAGGCGAGAGAGAGTGAGGCAATAGATCACGGCGCGTGGTGCTCGCCACGGACGGGTAGGATCCGTGGGACTCCCGGTTAATCCCAACACTCTCGCCGTGGGAGAGACGGAGAGGCAGAGCCTGTGGGGGAGACGGGGCACTGACCATAGGGTGTGGGCATTTTCCGCCTTACATCCCCAAGATATAGGTGTCCGACACGACGTAAGATGTTACCCACATAATTTGTGGATAAGTTTGTGGATCGTTTATTGCAACAACGCCAAAAGCCCCAGTAAAGCATGCTTCTGAACAAAATGGCGAGAAAGTGAACAATCAGAATTTCGTCATCCAATTCAAGAGCTTAGAAAATGTGACGGATTACCTATTTAGACCTCGTCTAAACAAACGATTCAAGCTCAGTGGGCCTGCACGGCTGTGCATAATTTCTGTGCAGCGGGCCCCGAGAGCTGCGCATTGCTGATGTTCTCTGCCCTCGTGGCCGCATGCGTGCAGGGCTACCTAGTTGCTTTTACGCTTGGATCTGTCGCATTTCTACCGCGGCATTGTGCCGTTGCCTACCTTACAGCTTGTCTGCGTCCTGCTACTCGCAGTATTCCCCTGGGTAACGCTGTGGTACCCAATTCATTGGACAAGCTTGAGGGGTATTGATGCCTGCTCTATGATGCACGAGGGCATGGTTCTGTCCGGTAGTCCACGACCATGTTACTTGGACCGAAGCGCGTGAATTACCTGATCCGTATCGGGTCTTACGCCACGCCAAAGCTGAAAAGAGTCCGCCGCTTGTTCCACCAACATACCGAGCCCATCCAGCGACTTTGCGGCACCGTGCGCATTACCCCAGCGCACGAAAGCCGTAGGCTCATCCGCGTACATCATATCGTAGCACCAGCCCCCAGGTGCCAGGACTTCGTTAGGGAGCGGAGGAACCTCACTCCTTAGACTCAACGAGGTCCCATTGATGATCAGATGGAATTGTTCGCCGCTAAGCGCGTCATATCCACGCGCCCAAAGCTCACCGAGGTCGCCGAAGAGAGCAATCAGTTCCTCCGCCTTGCTCACGGTCCGATTGGCGAGCACCACGCGCGCTGGCCCTTCAGCAAGCAGCGGTTCCAAGATCCCCCGTGCCGCACCTCCCGCACCCAAGACTAGGAGATCATCGCCTTTAATGCGACCACCGTGATTGATCAAAATATCTCTAACGAGCCCTGCGCCATCCGTATTGTCCCCATAACGTTCGCCGTGTTCATCAAACCATAGCGTGTTGACAGCACGAGCACGATCGGCACGCTGAGTGCGATGCTGGGCTAAAGACCACGCTTCCTGTTTGAAAGGGAGCGTTATGTTAAGCCCTTTTCCACCAGCATGTTGGAACTTATCCAGCGCCCTTGAGAACTGCCCGCGTTCAACGAAGATGGCTTGATAGACAATCGGCTCGCCCGTCTGCTTGGCAAATGCGGCATGAATCTGAGGGGATTTACTATGCGCAATGGGATTACCCATTACACAGTAATTATCGTAGCGAGGATCTAGATTAAAACTTGCCGACACGACGGCCGCAGAGGCTCTCGTTACTCAGGTGCTCTGCTAGCCAGAGCGAGCAACCAATCCTCCCTTGAGAATATAGGCATTAAAACCACGTTGATTGAGCAGAAACGCGGCGGCAGAACTCCGGCGGCCGGTGTCACAGTAGACAATGTACTTTCGACGTGGGTCAAGACCACCTGCCTTTAATCGAAGCATGAAAAGCGG
>JAKEHO010000069.1 GCA_022614965.1 Gammaproteobacteria bacterium | reverse complement strand
TTGCAAGATCCTCCTGCACAAGTTGGGATTCCGTCTCGCGGTAGCGACGCTCCATATTGGGGATTACGCCTTCGAAGGGGTGTCGACGTGTCACCGACCCGTTCCGATCGTCCAGGTAGGTGAAGGTGAGCGTAGTCCCGCCGCTGCCATAGAGGATGACTTGCTGGATGTTCTGCGGTAGATCCTGGAAGGGCGTATCCAGATCAAAGTGATAATGCTTGGCGAGCGCTTGTATCAATTGAAAATAATAAGCGTTGCGTCGATCCCAGCCTCTTATCGCGCCGCCAGGCAGGCTGAATTCCGCGTGATGGACCACCCGCGCCGAATCAAAAAACTCTATGTTCCCAAGACCATCACACTCCGGGCAGGCGCCCGCGGGATTGTTGAAAGAAAAGAGCCGTGGCTCAAGCTCACTTAGACTGTACCCACAATGGGGGCAGGCGAACTTGGAAGAGAAGATCACCTCCGTTTGCCCCGGCACGTCGAGTGATGCCACCTTGGCAAGACCGTCGCCGAGTTTCAACGCGGTCTCAAATGACTCCGCGAGGCGCTGCTGGAGGTGAGCGCGGACCTTGAATCGGTCAACGACGGCCTCGATGTCGTGTTTCTTGTAGCGGTCGAGCTTCTGTGCCTGTTCCAATTCCACCACGACTCCATTAATGCGCGCGCGTACAAAGCCTTGCTTGCGCAACGACTCAATCAGCTGCAGATGCTCGCCCTTGCGTCCCTGTACAACCGGTGCAAGAAGCATCATTCGTGTGCCCTCCGGTTGCGCCAACACATGATCCACCATCTGGCTCACTGTCTGCGCATCAAGCCCGATACCATGCGTCGGGCATCGAGGTTCCCCGACGCGCGCGAACAGCAAGCGCAAGTAGTCATAGATCTCCGTGATCGTGCCAACAGTGGAGCGAGGATTATGCGAACTCGACTTCTGTTCGATGGAGATGGCGGGCGATAAGCCTTCGATATGGTCGACGTCTGGCTTTTCCATCATTGACAGGAACTGCCGAGCATAAGCGGACAATGACTCAACGTAGCGACGCTGACCCTCGGCGTAGATCGTGTCAAACGCCAGCGATGACTTGCCGGAGCCGGAAAGCCCCGTGATGACAATTAGCTTGTCCCTTGGAAGGTCAACGTCAATGCTCTGTAGATTATGTGTGCGGGCACCGCGTATCTGAATGGTGTCCATAAGGGGCATCGCTCAAAAAACGGAAACTGCTAATATAAGCACTTTCACGGCCATGACGCAAAACGAAATCTATATAAAAGTGGCAGAGAGGATGACCGCCACCGAGGTTCGCGCCTCCGTGACATTGCCGGTCATCTTCTTTTTGCGCATGCTGGGTCTTTTTATGATCCTGCCGGTCTTTGCGCTCTATGCGCATAATCTCCAGGGGGTTACGCCGACGCTCGTTGGCGTGGCGATTGGCGCGTACGGTCTGACCCAGGCGATCTTTCAGATCCCCTTCGGCATGCTGTCGGATCGCATCGGGCGAAAGCCTGTGATTTTGGCCGGTCTGATCATATTTGCCATCGGCAGTGGCATCGCCGCGACGTCGCATACTATCCTCGGTGTGATCGTCGGGCGCGGCGTTCAGGGCGCCGGTGCCATCGCCGCGGCCGTCATGGCGCTGGCGGCCGATTTAACACGCGAGGAACAACGGACCAAGGCCATGGCTGCCATTGGGATCAGTATTGGTCTTGCGTTTGCGACCGCACTTGTTGTGGGACCTGTCCTTGAAGCGTGGATCGGTGTACCCGGTATCTTCTGGCTGACCGTGCTGCTTGCGGTCATTGCAATTAGCATCCTGTATCTGTTTGTCCCGCAACCTCTTCGCAGCCGCTATCATCGCGATGCTGAGGCAAGTCCTGAACAGCTCAAGGTTGTCATAACGGATACTGAGCTCCTTCGGCTTGATCTTGGGATCTTGTTGCTCCATCTCATACTGACCGCAAGTTTTGTAGCACTTCCTTTGGTCCTCCGCGATGAGGCAGGTCTCGCGTCTTCGCATCACTGGCGAGTCTATCTGCCCGTCTTGATCCTCTCCGTCGGCATCATGCTGCCTTTCTTAATCCTGGCTGAGAAACATCGCGCTATGAAACAGGCATTCACCGGAGCGGTGCTCGTGTTGATGTTATCCCAGGTTGGCCTGTACCTCTGGCACAGCACGCTCTTCGAGATTGTTCTGTTGCTGATCGCGATGTTCACCGCATTTAATTTTCTCGAGGCAAGCCTTCCCTCTTTGATCTCGAAAACCGCGCCCCCGGAGCAAAAGGGATCGGCGTTAGGCGTATTTTCCACCTCGCAGTTTCTCGGAGCGTTCATCGGGGGCGCGCTGGGTGGGTGGTTATACGGTCGATTTGGATTTTCCGGCGTGTTTCTATTAGGCGCTGCTGTGAGCCTCATTTGGCTCCTGGTTGCGCTGACGATGCCGAACCCGCGCCACCTCATGAGCCACATGATCAACGTTGGCAAAATCACGGAGGAACAGGCAAAGCAGCTAGTCGAGCAATTGACCCGCATCACGGGGGTCGCCGAGGCGGTCGTGATCGCGGAAGATGGGGTTGCCTACCTCAAGATTGACCTGCAAGTGCTGGATCACGAAGCCCTGCGTGAAATTTCGGCGCGGAAAGAGTAATGTGAGGTGAATAACAATACATAAGGAGGATGGATCATGGCCAGAGGCATCAATAAAGTCATCCTGATTGGCAACCTGGGAAATGACCCGGAGGTTCGTTATACGCCGAGCGGCAGCGCGGTGGCCACGGTCAGCCTTGCCACCAGCGAGTCGTGGCGCGATAAGGAGAGCGGCGATCAACAGGAACGAACCGAATGGCACCGGATCGTATTTTTCGGTCGGCTGGCCGAGGTTGTGGGCGAGTACCTGCGCAAAGGGTCGCAGATCTATGTCGAAGGGCGTCTGCAGACGCGCAAGTGGCAAGATAGTGAGGGCAAAGACCGCTACACGACGGAAATCGTTGCGAGCGACATGCAGATGCTCGGCAGCCGGAGCGGCGGCACCGCCCCAACTGAGAAAGAACCGGCACGTCAGGCGCAGGACAAGACCGAGCCCGCAGAGACTACGACCGCCGACGAGTTGGATGACGACATTCCATTCTAGGCGACCTTGCCCGCGTACGCGTATACGGCAAGGTCGTGCCTCGGGGTTCCCGGCGCTTGTGATGGGATGATCCTTGCCTCATAAGCGAATGCCACCTAGGATTCAGACGCGGACTGCGCCGTTGCACCCGTAACAAAATTGCACACAAAACTAAAAATGAGGAGAACATAGATGGAAGGTGCCGTGCGCCGACGCCGAGTTTTGGGGCTATTCGTATCCTTGCTGTTTGTCGCGGGGTTTACGGCATGTGCGACAACCTCAAAACAACAGCCACAAGGGACACCGGTTCCGGTCGATGAGGTCGCAGGGCTATTATCGGGGAAATGGCAAGGCGAGTGGAGTGCCCGCTGGGCAACACAACCCGGCAAACCCGGAAAGGTTACATTCAATCTCACCTCAGATAAGCCAGGGCAGATCGCCGGGACAGGCGTTGCGACCCCCTCAGGGAACTGCCCCGATACGTTCGACATCAAAGGGTCTTATCAGAAGCAAGACATCAGCATGAAAATTTTCTTTACCGGTGCCTGCAGTGGGCAGGACGTGTCGATGGCTATGCAGATGATGCGAACCACTGCGGGCGAGCTCCTCTTGGTTGGTTACTGGTCACAACCGGATAACAAAGACTTCGGTTATTTCTTCCTCACAAAAAACCCTTAGATCGATCGTTTTTTCTCTCAATACAGCTGCGCCCTTGGCATTAGCATTAGGTGATTTACCAGTAGGGCTTGTAGAACAACTGTTGGGGCTTCTCCGGGACAGGCAGTTCCTCAGGCACCTGCACATCCTCCGGTGACAGCAAGTTACCCCAACCGGTTCGTTTACCCATCTCTTCGATGGTCTCTTCCGGCACAAAATCCTGACCTGCCCGGATCTGCCAGCCACCGCCGAGGGCTTTGTACACGGCGACGAGGCTGGTGACGACATCTCCGCGCGTTGCCGTCAATCTGTCCTGGCTCCTCGCTAGGCGTTCTTGCGTCTCCAGCACGCTCTGGTAATCCGCTACGCCATCCCGGTACTGCACAAGCGCCAGCTCGACCGAGCGCTCGGACGCTTTCACCGCCTCCGCCAGATACTTTGCCTGCTCCTGCCCCTGCAGGAAGCCGACGAGCCCATCTTCGACCTCCCTCGCGGCTTCAAGCACCGTGTTCTGGTAATTGACGATCAGCTCCTGAAAGGCTGCGTCTTGGAAACGGACATTATTCGTGAGCCGTCCATAATTGAAGATTGGCCACTGAAACGTCGGGCCGATGGTTGCGGCGAACGCGTCTGCACTGAAGAGGTCGACAAGGCTGCTGCGGCCTGTGTCGCTCGATACAAAGCCGATGGAGCCGACCAGACTGAACTGGGGATACAGGTCCGTCTGTGCGATACCGATCTGGGCGCTCTGCGCTGCGGCCTGCAGCTCTGCAGCCCGAATGTCGGGTCGCCGCCGCAGCAAGTCAGCGGGCATGCCGATGGCCACCTCGGCTGGGGTCGTCGGAATCGCCCCGGCGCCATGCAAGATCGGCTGCAGTGCGCCCGGGGGCATACCTAAGAGAACGCTGAGGGCATTTTTTGCCTGCCGCAAGCCAACTTCCAGGGCGGGAATGGTCGCCTGCGTATCGCTCAAGAGCGCCTTGGCTTGCTGCACATCGAGTTCAGTGGTCGCGCCATTTTCGAAACGCACCTCTGTGATCTCGAGACTTCGTGTCTGAATCGCCACGTTTCCCCGCGCAATGGCGATCCGCTCCTCAAAGGTCCGGATCTGGATATAGGTGGCGGCGCATTCCGCCGTGAGACTGACCAACGCATCATCGTAGGTAGCCACCGACGCGGCCAGGTTCGCATCGGCCGCCTCGATACCACGGCGGAACCGGCCCCAGATATCAAGTTCCCAGGCAGCGTCGAATCCGACCGAGGCTTGCGAAAACGAGGTTTCGTCGGTAGGTTCAATGTTGGGCTCATGGTCACTCAGCTGGTCATATGAAAAAGCGCCACCTAGCGCTTGCACTTGCGGGTATACGCTGCCGACGGCGATGCCCAACAGTGCCCGCGACTGCAGAATTCGGATCCCGGCGATTCGCAGTGGCAGATTCTGTTGATAGGCCAGCTCGATGATCCGATCGAGTACGGGATCATTAAACACCGTCCACCAATCGCCGTACTCCTTAGACTCCGTAGTGATCTGCGGATCTCTGGTCTCGATCCACTCGTCCGCGACGGGGGCTTCTGGCGTTTGAAAATCGGGGCCGAGCATCGTGCAGCCACTGACCAAGAGTGCTGCCATGAACCCGGTGACCGCCCGCGCGAAAAGGGATCGCACACGAGGGGCAGCCGCCTGCGTTATAGCGTGATTCACTTTACGCGGATCACCCGCATGCGTTGGTAAATCGCAACCAATGGTCTTGTTATTCATTCTTTATACTTGACGCCGATACACATTCCATCCGAGATTCACCCAACGCCTATTTCGAACTCTGCTTGCTCATTACGCGCTACCCTGCAGCGCGTACCGTGACTCTGCAGAGGAAAATATTAGGCGCTTTGCGATCCCAACGCCAGCCCGTGCCATTTGGTTTTTGCACCACATCGCAGTGCGCAAGTACACGGGGCCATCGCCTTCCGCAACAAGCGACTCCACGGAATAAACCTGCGCACTAGGGTTAGCCGCCGCCCGATCTTGAATAACAGAAAACCCCCTCGGCGTTGGTAGGTGTTGCCCTCGCGATTCTGTTATAGTCGGTGCCGGGTGGCGAGCTCGGTACGGACGTACTGAGCGGAGCGCATTGAATTATAAAAAATCGAAAGGCGATACCCGGCAGTTCATGTCAATGGCAGCCATTAGGCCCAATTCCGGGGAGAACCCCATTCAAGAGTGCCACATCCGTTTCTCCCAGCCAAGCAAGGGGACGCTGCTCATCCAGTTCACAGGACACTGGACATTACAGAATGAGTTGCCTTCGGTGAACGACGTGGAGAAGCAGCTTGGCGGAGGAGGACCTATTCAGTGTGTGTCCTTCGATACGCAAGCCCTTACGGGCTGGGACAGCGGTCTCCTGGCCTATTTGATCAAGATCATTGACGAATGCAAGACACGCAACATCAAGACGGACCAAGCGGGCCTGCCGGACGGGGTGAGGCGACTCCTGGATCTCGCCTACGCGGTGCCCGAGCGCGAAGGCGCCCGTGGCGTTGCGAAGCGTCCCTCCTTGCTGGCGCGCATCGGCACCGATTCAATCAATGTCGCTCGTGGGACGGCGGAGACGGTCAGCTTCATTGGCGAGGCCACCCTTGCCATCTGGAAATTTTTGCGTGGCAAGGCCCGCTATCGGCACGTCGACTTCACCATGACCATTCAACAGTGTGGCCCACAAGCCCTTCCCATCATTACCTTGATCAGCTTTCTTGTCGGCGTGATCCTCGCCTATATAGGCGCTGTCCAACTCGAGCAGTTTGGCGCCGAAATCTACGTGGCCAATCTGGTCGGACTTGCCATGGCCCGCGAGATGGGGGCCATGATGACCGCCATCATCATGGCCGGGCGTACGGGCGGGGCCTTCGCTGCCCAGCTCGGCACCATGACGGTGAACGAGGAGATCGATGCGCTGAAGACCATGGGCGTCTCACCCATGGAGTTCCTGGTGCTGCCCCGCATGCTTGCGCTGATGTTGATGCTGCCCGTACTTTGTTTGTATTCGGACCTACTCGGGATCCTGGGCGGTGCAGCCGTCAGCATATCCATACTCGATCTCGGCGTGTTGGAATACTTCAACCAGACGAAGAACGCGATCCACCTTCATGACTTTGCGGGCGGGCTGTTCAAGAGCGCCGTCTACGGCACGCTGGTTGCCATCGCCGGCTGCCTGCGGGGTATGCAAAGCGGACGGAGCGCAGCCGCAGTGGGGGATGCGGCCACATCCGCGGTGGTGACGGCCATCGTCTGGATCGTCGTTGCCTCTGCAATAACGACCGTCATCTACAATATACTCGGCATTTAACCAACCGCCATTCGATGGACACAACACCTAATCTGCGGAGCTAAAAGGACTCGCACGATGCCAGAAGTAACAGAGAAGAACGATGCGCATATCACAGTCCAGGATCTCACGATGGCGTACGGGGACTTCGTGATCCAGCGCGATCTCAACTTCACGGTCCGGCGCAGCGATATCTTTATCATCATGGGTGGCAGTGGTTGCGGCAAGAGCACCTTGCTCAGGCATCTCGTCGGCCTTAGATCACCGGCTCGCGGAAAAGTGTTATATGACGGCGAAAGCTTTTGGGATGCCGACCCTTCAGACCAGGTCCGTATGATGAGACGCTTCGGTGTCATGTATCAAAGTGGTGCGCTGTGGAGCTCCATGACGCTCGCGGAAAATGTGGCCCTTGCGCTCGAGGAGTACACGGCGCTTCGCCCCGCTCAGATCCGCGAATTGGTTTCACTAAAACTCGCGCTGGTCGGGCTTTCCGGCTTTGATGAGTTCTATCCATCTGAGATCAGCGGAGGCATGCAAAAGCGCGCTGGGGTGGCGCGGGCCATGGCGCTCGACCCTGAGATCCTGTTTTTCGATGAACCTTCTGCAGGCCTTGATCCGATCAGCGCGCGCCGTCTGGATAATCTGATCCTGGAGCTTCGGGACAGTCTCGGGGCGACCATGGTCGTCGTGACACATGAACTCGCGAGCATCTTAGCCATCGGTAACAACTCGGTGTTTCTCGATCCCATAACCAAGACAATGATCGCAAGCGGCGATCCCAAAACACTGCTCGCCGAATCCAAAGACCCCAGGGTTCACAGCTTTCTCACACGAG
The DNA here is from genome assembly GCA_022614965.1 of Gammaproteobacteria bacterium. Classification (GTDB taxonomy): domain Bacteria; phylum Pseudomonadota; class Gammaproteobacteria; order JAKEHO01; family JAKEHO01; genus JAKEHO01. The sequence continues at coordinate 10,365 of JAKEHO010000069.1, read as the reverse complement.
GGGAGGGATGAGCAAACGCGCCAATCCGGCGGTGATCGGCGCCTTTTTGCTGGGCGCTGTGGCGCTTATCATCGTGGGAGTGGTGGTCTTCGGCTCCGGCAAGTTTTTTGGCCAAAAGCGAGATTTCGTGGCGTATTTTGATGTGTCGATCAAAGGCCTCGATGTGGGCGCCCCGGTCAAGGTAAGAGGGGTCACTGTCGGCACGGTTAAGGAGATCGAGTTGCAATACAATCCGACCGACTACAACGTAGTGATCCCGGTCTTCTTCAGCATCGATTTTGACAAGATCCACTACGTCGGGGTTGAACGAGAATCGTGGATGACACTAATGGGAATGGACGTGCAAGAGCGCGTGGATAAATTAATTAAGCATGGTTTCAGGGCACAGTTGCAATTGCAAAGTTTCGTGACCGGCAAGCTGTTCGTCTCTCTAGACTTCCTTCCCGACACGCCCGTGCAGCTAGTGGGGCGCGCCCCAGCCGGCGTTTATGAAGTTCCGACAATCCCGTCACCTTTAGATGAGTTGACCAAATCACTGGAGAAGCTCCCGCTGAAGGAACTTGCTGACGAGGCTGTTAGTGCGATGCATGGCATTGCTGAGCTGGTGAACTCCCCCAAAGTGAAGGACATCATCGACAAATTGGACGCGACTGTGGAAGACATCAACAAACTGGTGAACGACATCGATGCTGAGGTCAAACCATTGGCAAGGAGCACTGCGGATACCTTGGCAGAGGCACGGTCGACGCTAAAGGACGCCCAGCAACTCCTGCTCAATGTGGATACGCAGGTCGCACCGGTCGCGGAGAATGTCCAGCAGACCTTGACAGAGGCGCGCGCCACATTGGCGGGGGCCCAAAAGACGCTTTCCGAAGTTGATGCTATGATCGCCGCCGACGCACCTTTGCAATATCGCATCGCGGAGACGCTGGATGAAATCGAGCGGGCCGCGCGGTCCATTCGCACTCTAACCGATTATATCGACCAACACCCTGAAGCGTTGCTGCATGGCAAAGAAGAAGCGGGAGGACAATAATGCACCAGCTTAATCTGCGTTCGGCCCTCGCCGTCTCTGCCATATGCCTCATGGTCATCCAAGGCTGTGCCCGGACCCCGCCAACAAACTTCTACCTGTTAACGCCTGTACCCGAGAACGAGCCAGACCGAACGGCGGCTCAGCAGGGTCTTGACATCAGCGTTGGTCCCGTGGAGCTTCCAGGGTACCTGGATCGCCCGCAGATCGTAACCCGCACAGGCGAGAACGCGCTGCAACTGGCTGAGTTCGATAGATGGGCGGAGCCCCTGCAAGGCCATTTCGCGCGCATCCTCGCGGAAAATGTGTCTATCCTGCTTCCGACTGATCGGGTCACGAGCTTCCCGGATGTTGCAGGAACGCCGATCGATTTCCGGATCCCGGTGCAAGTGACGCAGTTCGAGCGCGACGCGGAGGGGAGGGCCGTGCTGACAGTGTACTGGCAGATCTTCAAAGGCAACGGCAACGATGTTCTGCTCACGAGGAACTCAAGTTTCAGCGCGCAGGCTAATGGGCAGGGCTATGAGGGCACGGTGGCCGCGATGAACGAGGCACTTACCGCGTTCAGTCGTGAAGTCGTCGAAGCGATTAAGGCGTTTTCACAGAGCACATCGCCTTAGCCACTCTAGAGCGCATCGGACGGCCGGCTGATGCGCATCCACACAAGGAATCGGTGCACAAACTCCGGGATCTGGGTAAAGACGGCCCCCGTGGCAATGACATTTAACGTGGCCACAATAAGAAAGATTTGGGGTATCGTCACGCCCACACTCAACAATCCGATCGTCATACACGCGGAGATCACCATGAACAAGGCATTCAGGATATTGTTGGCTGCGATGATGCGGGAGCGATGTTGAGGCGCACTCCGGTGCTGCATCAGGGCATATAAAGGCACGATATAAATCCCCCCGAACAGCCCGATTAATGTGAGGTCGGCAAGCACACGCCAGTTAGCACGGTGCTGCAAGAACTCGGACGCCCCATGGACGATCGCTGTGTCGACATCATGCAGGACCGGCACACCCACGAAGGACAGGTCAATCGCAAACACTGTGATCCCAATCGCGCCTAACGGTACCAGGCCCATTTCGATTCTCCCGCCCGATAACTTTTCGCACATCAAACACCCGGTTCCAATACCGACAGAAAACGTCGTTAACAACAGGATGCCCACATGTTCATTACCGAAGAGGATATCTTTCGTGTAAGACGGCACCAGCGACAGGCACGTGGCACCGAAGAACCAGAACCAGGAGATCGCAATAATCGTCATAAAGACCGTGTAATTCTCCCTAGCAAAGCCCATGATGCGCAGCGTCTGTGCGGGAACATTCCAACTCACGGAAAGTTGTGGGTCAGGCGCGGCGGCCTTCGGAATAAATTGACTCGCTAACCAACCTAAAAGGGCCACCGAGATTACGACCAGCGAGACGAGCCACGAACCCGCTGATTTCAAAGCGATCAGGACACCACCGAGAATAGTTCCCAGCAAAATGGCAAGATAGGTGCCCATCTGAATCATGCCGTTGCCCCCGATCAATTCGGATTCATGCAGATGCTGCGGAAGGATCCCGTACTTGAGGGGGCCAAACAGCGTCGAATGCGTGCCCATGAGGAACAGCGCTGCCATCAGGATCGAAACACTCTGAAGATAAAACCCGACCGCCGCGAGCAACATAATGCAGACCTCGGCAAGCTTGATAAGACGAATGATAAATGATTTCTCAAATTTGTCCGCGAGTTGGCCTGCGGTTGCGGAAAAGAGGAAAAACGGCAGGATAAATATCCCGCCAGCCAGGATAACGAGTATGCTGCTATTCGCACCGAATTCGCTGGCAACTGTGAACGCTATGAAAAAGACCAGCGCGTTCTTATACACATTATCATTAAAAGCTCCTAGGAACTGGGTAAAGAACAACGGGGCGAAGCGCCGTTGCCTGAGTAGATTGAATTGGGTCATATCGGTGATTTGCGATCAGGCTATTGGCGGACGCCGAGCATAGTCACCTACCATTCGCCGCCGTTCTGCCGGTGCGCCTCAGGTCTGCGCGAAAACGCGCACGGATATCCGGCTCTATGTGTAGCAATCATTGCGATCCATGCGAATAACAGACGGGTAATCGAGCTGCGGCAGCCCTTCAACTGTACGCAGAGCACATTTCGCGTTCACTCCGTGATGCCTTGGGCAGATTACGCGGCGAGACGACCGAGCAAGGTGTCGAGCCGGACGGGTTCAGACGTCTTTGCCGTGACGCAAAACCGTTCCTTCGAATTGGTCTCTCGGTTCAGGGAATAACCCGATCCAGCGTAAAGTTTAGTGAGGAATTCTTTTAATGCAGGCTCGAACGCCCTAAAGGTCTCTTCATTATTCGGTGCACACAAACGATCGTTGCTGAAGATCTGCACTTCGTTGCCATCGAATTTGAGGCGCCCCTGTAACTCAGGCGCTTGCTCCAGGAGTTGGCATGCGAGCAGCACCTTGCGGCACACCGCCGCCAGTCTTTCTGGCAGTGTACCGGTGAGTACATGCTTGCTGTAGTACACCATGCCGCGCCGACGGCCCGTCTCATCAAATCCGTAGTGACCCGCATCCGCCACGAGCAGTGTCCCGGGCCCCGCATGGACATGGCTGTAGTCAGCCACATCGATCAGCAAGTCATCAAGGGCGTCGGTCTGAATCCAACGATGGAAGATTGGAATGAATTCGACGAGTTCAACGGCGTTCCCTTGCTCGGCGAAAAACTTGACCCCAATCTTGTGCAAATCCACTGCGCCGTCTGCTGTCACACCCTAGCCACTGAGGCCGGCTCTTGATTTGCAATCATCGGTGCGGCAGCATTCTGTCCGATCATCCTCGCGTTGCACGCATGGGCAGCCTCAATAAAGAGCTGCGTCTCCTCAAGGAGGCGCCGGGTCTTGTCCGTGTCAAATGTGCGCTCCTTGTCTTCGTGTCGACCGAAGAGATAGTGGGCAAACTTTCCGCCCGCGTACTTGTCGTGGAAGAGCTCAGTGTCGTAGAAGCGTGCACGGAATTCTCGCACAATGGTATCGGCGTCGTCCGTGATATCCTGGTACTGCGTGCGGATGAGGCCCTTAGCCGCTGCCAACATTGCACTGTAGGCGGTCTCGCCGGCCTTCTGATGATTTCCTGCCTCGAACTGCAGCTGGGCCTCGAAGTACTGGCGTTCAGCGCCCTGGAGATCGAAGTCGATCCGAGATACAACCTCACCCGCGCATTCACCCTTGGCAATGTCGCTGAGGGTAAACTCGCGAGGATCCCGCCAGTCGGAGTAGTAAGAACGGTCAAGTTCATACGGCGGCACAGTGGCGAGCTCGTCCACCAGTGCTTTCAGCTCGCGCTTGCCGACGCGCTCAATGAACTCCCGGAAGCGCTCGCCCTTCTCGCGCTCCGTAAGGTACTTCTCCGTGATCCGATCAACAAAGTCAGGGACGCGCTTGGAGGGCACCACACCGATGGCTACGCCATAAGAGCCCGCGTTTTCCTCCCACTGTCCACCAAGGACGACCCGGAAGTGGGGCACAGTCATCCCGCCCACATTGCGGCTGACACCATAGAAACCCAAGTCCGCGAGGTGCTGTTGCCCGCAGGAATTGAAGCAACCGCTGATCTTGATGTGCAGCCCTTTCACCGCTTCATCCAGTTGCTGGTACTTGGCCGCAAGCCGCTCGCCAAGTTCCGCCGCGAGGCCCCGCGAGGACGCAATGCCGAGTTTGCAGGTGTCCGTTCCCGGGCACGCGGTGATGTCCATGATGGTACCAGCGCCCGCCTCCCCCAAGCCGATCCGCTCAAGCTCACCATGCAGGGCTGGAAGGTCGGCCTCCGAAACCCACCGCAGGAGGATGTTCTGTTCCACCGTGGTACGGACATTCTCGCCCACGTACCGACGTGCAATGTCAGCGAGCTGGCGCATCTGCCAGGACGTGATGTCACCCAAGGGCAAGGTCGCCGTCGCCACTGCGTACCCTGGCTGTTTCTGGCGATAGACATTGCTTGCCCGCCAGGTTTCGAATGCGGTGCTCCTCGCCCCGCTGTTCAGCTTTGTAGCAGGCTTTAATGGTTTTTCACCATAAGCCGGGAGTTCCTTCAGGTAGTCCGTCCACGCTTCATTGTGGGGGAGCCCCCGACGCTCTTCCAGCACCATTTCACGAAAACGGTCGATGCCAAGCTTGTCCACCAGGAACTTAATGCGCGCCCGGTTGCGATTCTTCTTCTCGCCATGCCGTGCGTAGATGCGGGAGATCGCCTGTGATAGGGGCAGTATCTCTTCTTCAGGCACAAACTCGTCAAAAAGCTTTGCCTGGTATGGCACCGCGCCGAGGCCACCGCCGACGTACATCTCGAAGCCGCGCCTCTCGACCCCATTCTCGACGCGGATCCTCGCGATGAATCCCAGATCATGCATGGTCGTCAGCCCGCAGGCCCGGTGCTTACAGCCGGAGAAAGCCGGTTTGAATTTGCGACCGAAATCCTGCACGTCGGGATGCCCCAGCAAGAAGCGCGAGCACGCCTTGGCATAGGGTGTGACGTCGAAGGCCTCATCACTGCAGACACCGGAGAGCGGACATGCCGTGACGTTGCGTACCGAGTTGCCGCACGCCTCGCGCGTCGTTATGCTCACCGCCGCAAGGCGCCGCATGAGATCGGGCGTGTCATCGATACGAATATAATGAAGCTGAATGTCCTGGCGCGTGGTGACATGGCTAATCCCATCTGAGTACTCTTCCGCCACATCGGCCAGGACGTCCATCTGATCGGGCGTGAGGCCGCCGAAGGGGATCTTTATGCGCTGCATGCCCGGTGCATCCCACACGGTTTCGGTACCCTTTGTCAGATCTCCGCACGGGAAGGATAATGTGCGCTGAGTACTGCCATCGTGGCGCTGGCCGTTGTCGTAGCGCTGGCCATACACACCCCGGCGCAAGCGCGTCTCCGCGAAGAGTTTGTCCTCAACCTTGCCTTGCCGCTTAAGCGCCATCTGCGTCTCGTAGATGTCGATCTCCCGGGCAAGCTCGGCCGGCATCCTGTCAATTAAGCGCTCTTTCCAACTCATCATGGCAACTTCTGGGCTATCATTAACCGCCTACGAGGGGCAGGCGATCCGTGTCAGCGCTGTCCTCACCGTGGCAATCTCCGCGACCTCTCAATGGTCTAGCTTGCAAGGTGGCACCGCGTGGCAGCGTGTGGGGTTTTGTACAGACAAAGATAGCACCTTTGCCTTATTCATAAAAATAACTAAATATATCTAAAGCTATAACAAAGTGTTATTAGCTTGACGGAAGTCAGGCACGAGAAAGGCCATAGTGAAGGGCAAGTAAGCTGCGACGAGCGGCCGCGGTGGCCGGTAATTCTCTGTTCAGCCATGGCGGGGCACACCGTGTTACAACCTAGCGTAGCCCCATCGGCGTCAATCCGCTTCTTCCTGTGGCTTAAACTGTGCAATGAGTTCCTGTTGCGTCTTGGGCGGCACAGGATCGTAGTGACTAAACTCCATCGAGTAGGAACCCACGCCGCCGGTGATCGATTTGAGCTTCGACTGGTAGCTATCCAGTTCACTCATTGGAACTTGACCGCTGATCGAGGTCATTCCGCCCGCCAACGCCCTGGTACTGCTGATGCGACCGCGCTTCACTGAGAGGTCCGCCGTGATATCGCCCATCGTCTCGTTGGGCGCGGAGATTTGGATATTGACAATAGGCTCCAGAACCACCGACCGCGCCTTTCGAACGGCATCCAGAAAAGCTTTCCTGCCTGCAGTCACGAAGGCAATCTCCTTTGAGTCAACCGGGTGATATTTACCGTCGTAGACGATCACCCGGATATCCTGCATCGTATAACCCGCGATGGCGCCCTCGTCGTATGCTTGACGTACGCCCTTATTTACCGCCGGAATAAACTGTCTGGGGATCACACCACCAACAACATCGTCGACGAACTCGTAACCCGCGCCGCGTGGCAGCGGTTCAACCTTCAAAAACACCTCGCCGAATTGCCCCGCACCGCCCGTCTGTTTCTTGTGCCTGTGATGGCCTTCTGCCGGAATGGTAATTGTCTCCCGGTAAGGGATCTTCGGCGGCCGGGTTTCCACCTCGATGTTGTAACGATCTTTCAGCCTTTCAAGGATCATGCGCAGATGCAGTTCACCGAGCCCTCTGATCAAGGTTTCGTTAAGTGTCACGTTGTGCTCCACACGAAAACTTGGATCCTCGGCTTCTAGCTTACGCAGACCATCTGAGATCTTCTGTTCATCTCCCCGGCGTTTCGCTTCGATGGCCAGTCCTTGCATTGGCCTGGGCAGTGAAACAGACCGCAGGTGAATATGATCCTCCTCATGAGAATCGTGCAAAACGGCATTGAAGTGGATGTCATCAATCTTGGCGACGGCACAGATGTCCCCCGGAATGCCTTCATCAATCTCAACCTGATCCTTGCCCTGAAGCCTGAGCAGGTGCCCGACCTTAAAAGGCTTGCGCCCACTACCGATGAAGAGCTGGCTATCTTTTGTCACGGTCCCCTGGTGAACTCGAAACACACCTAGCCGCCCGACAAATGGATCGATACTGACTTTAAAGATGTGGGCAAGGACATGACGCTTAGGATCAGGCTCAAAACGAACCTGTTGCGCATCGTCACCTTCACCATTGAAAAAAACCGGCGGGTTCCCCTCTTTGGGATTCGGCATGAGCCGCGCTAGGACATCTAGCAACTCTGTAACGCCCACCCCTGTCTGCGCCGAAACCAGACATACAGGGATGAGATGTCCCTCGCGCAGCGCCTTTTCAAAAGGATTGTGGAGTTGTTCAGGAGTCAGTTCTTCGCCCTGTTCCAAATACAGCTCCATTAGCTCCTCGTCCATCTCGACAACTTGGTCAACGATCTGTGTATGAGCTTCCTCAACGGAAGAGAAGTCCGTGGAATCGCCCGAGTTCTGGAAAAAACAATCGGTTACGGCGTTGCCTCCATTGACAGGCAGGTCAATAGGTAAGCATTCACTTCCGAATGTAACCCTTATCTGCTCAAGGACGTTACGGAGATCCACATCACCCACGTCGATCTTGTTGACGATGATCAGTCGATCGAGGCCACGATCCTTGGCCCACTCCATCATCCGCTGAGCCACCATTTCGATCCCTGCCTGGGCATTAATGACAACGGCGATAGTCTCGACAGCCGGGAGCACGGCCAACGCGCGGCCAATAAAGTCGGGGTACCCGGGGGTATCAATCAGATTGATATGCCTTCCCTGATAATCGAGGCTAGCAATGGCGCTATCGAGCGATCGGTGGTGCGCCTTTTCCTGGGGGTCGAAGTCCAGGACGGTGTTGCCCCGCTGCACTGATCCCATGCTCTTAATAACACCCGCCTTGTATAGCAAGGCCTCGGCGAGGGTCGTTTTTCCCGCGCCGCCGTGGCCAACCAGTGCGATGTTGCGAATATCCTCCGTGGTGTAATTTGGCATAAGCCGCTCCGCTTTCTTGTTGTTGTTGAGCCCGTATCCAGGCTGAACGCAATAGCTTGAGTATACGGGGGCGACGCCCTGGTGCAAGCCGTGGCTTCCCGGACACAGCTAGCGCCGTTTCTGGCAACCGGTCGAAGTCCAGTGGCGAAGGCTGCGAAAAAGGCGTCCCGTAGGCTATCAACGCCCCAGCCCTACGGCGCCGCAGGGCATTCAATTTACTCGATGCGCCATTGCCTGGGCGAGACTAGGGACGGGAGATTCGACGTCAGCAGTGCACGGTAGTCTTGCAACCTTCGGGTCGAGGTGTGCGCAGCGGCGCACGGCGCCGCCGATCAGGATGTCAGCGTGAGGAGGCCCCTCGCCCCTCAGATGAATTGGTAGCGTGCGAGCAGCAGCCGACCCTTGCGCGTCAAATACCCATCGGCGTCGACAAAGCCCAGCTGCACGGCCCGGGACAACACAGCCCGTGGCGCACTTTTCGGTAGGTACACGAGGCCATCACCATAGCGGTGCTGGAGTATCTGGGCGATCTGGACCTCCGTGATAACGGGTGGCTCGATTGCCAGTATGGCGTTCATCGTTTTTCCTCCGCGACCCCCTCTCCGAGGGCTAATTAGACTATATAATCCACGCTATTTCAGTTAGTTATATGTATAACTTTATATAGATTATATTATGTGATTTGTCTAGTAGTGAATTTAAATCATTGATCGTAGTTGCTTTATATAAGTCATAGTGAGGCCTTCACAGGTGGCCCCCACGCCAGCTCACGCAGCGCTCTCGGCAGAGTGCACGACGGGGCGTTGCGGGGTCAGGCCGCATTTACGGTCGAGGCAATGCGGGTCGACTAGGAAGAGCGCGGCCTCGCCAGATAGTCGCAGCTCTGCATCTCCTTAAGGCGACTTGCGGTGCGGCAGAAGGGTGAGGACAGCTTGCCGTTATGATGACGTGCATCCGGCGGAGCATCGGCAGAGGTAATCAACTTGACGTTGTGATCATAAAACGCATCGACCCGATTGATGAATCGCCTGATCTTGGCGTTATCGGCCTCATTCATGGTTGGGCTATTGGCGAGGACGACAGGATGACAACAAAGTGCAATTTCGATGTGCTGCGCTACACGGCGTGGGCCACCACAGAGTTCATCAAACGCAAACCAGATCACGCCATCGCCACAGCGCACGGAACGAGCTCATCGTAGAGACGTTGCGTATGACACACCGCCTGCGCCCGGGCGGAGTCTCGGATAAACCCCTCCTGTGCCAAGTCTGTCTTGTTCCGATCAAACGGCACCCTATCTGATTAACACCTATGCCATCACTCGATCACGCAGGCAAAAAAAATCAGCTACACTCTCAGGCCGGGGGGAAATAGTCTCATGGTCACCGAAACATCGACTCAATGCGGTAAACGCACGTTCCCGCGGAAGCAATAAAACACCGTGCCACGCATACCGCGTTTATCGTTTCTCGAGTACCACAGCGGCAAGTACGCATACCTTCTGCTGTCATTGGTCCTGTGGCTTATTCTCTTCCCACTCGTAGCCCACTTTCCAACTGGTAGGCTTATCTTTGCTGTCTTGATTACCCTGACACTGCTTGCGAGCGTCTATGCGGTCAGCCAAAAAGGCCGTATCGTGCGCACAGGGTTGGTGCTGGCGATTCTAACGTTTATTTTCGTGTGGACCACAGCCAAATTTCCCCACCGGTGGCTTGAGGTCATCGCAGTGGCGTTCATCTTTCTGTTTTTCTTCTACATCACGGTCATGACCGTGATCCATGTCGTCAGACAACGCAGCGTGACCATGGATGAAATCTTTGCGGCGATAAGCGCCTATCTCATGATCGGGAT
>JAKEHO010000068.1 GCA_022614965.1 Gammaproteobacteria bacterium | reverse complement strand
CAGGCGCAGGAGGCGAGACCCATCGGGCAGTTCATAGACTATGGCCGATCCGGATCCCTTGTGAATTGAATCGGCACCTTGAAACTCACCCTGGGCTACCAATACCGGCTGCAGTTCCCTGGGAGATGTTGGCATTGAGTCATTCATGATTCTGTCCGGCATATCGGCTGCCGTGGCTAGCAGCTGCGTCTGAAGTTTTTCCAGCTCCTGTAGCGACATATCCGCAAGCTTCTCTGAGTCCGGGATCGCAAATGGCAAGCGTTCATCGACTGTCCTTTCTTTGATGAGCGGTGATGCAAGATACCATGCGGCAACGACGGCGCTGACAATGACAACCGCTAGCGCAAGTGGCAGAGTACGCTTCGTCATGGGTAGCCTTTTGTCCAGTAGGGGGCGGCTGCCTTTTAGCCAAGTTTCTGTTGCGCGTCTCTTTAGATAGCTATTGATCCACCGGTCTTTGCTTCTGTTTGTTCGAATCTGCTCGACCGTCCGGAATCAGCGATGAGTGATTATCGACTAGCTATCTTCGTTTGTCAGCTATTTACCGATTTCGATTGAGGATCACAATCGGGCCCCTTGTTGAATAGGCGCCGTGGCGCGATCAGTACCGCTGGTTTCAATGTCGACATCGATACTCAGCAAGCACTGCGCATTAAATCCGGTATAGTCTTACAAGGTGTCAGTCAATAGGCAGCCTGAGGCCAAAAACGTGGGGGCTGCCTATGAAGAAGATGAATTTACACCCTTTGCCCGAAGGGGCTTGACGCACCCTCTGCCCAGTGTTCTCCTACCTGCTGCGTGCACGTTCGTAGCTTTGGGTATGTCTGGAGACATCAATAACTAGTGAGCAACGTGCGGGCTCTTCCTGCACTCAGTTATCGTGGCTTAACGAGGTCCGCGTTGAGGGTTGTATGGTATATCGAAAAAGGGGCGCTAACGCATTGCACAGGCTGTCAAGGATTGTGAGATTCACGTATATCGTAGTTGCCTTTTCCGCGACGTCGACGATGGCCGGAGAGGCGCGATCGGTCGACTATGAAGCGCCACCTGTAGTCCGGGCAGATGAGCTTCTGCCCAAGAACCTTCTTCAGTCCGGCGATCATCGCGTTCGGGACGATGTGGCAACAATCGGTAACTCATATTGGTTCCATATCGAGTCAGACCTCGGCAACTTTCAGGTGACGTCCTACACAATGCTTAGGATCCGTGTCCAAGAGATTATGACGGTCGCGCAGGCCATGAGCCGATTTGATGCCACAAACCGCGAACTGTCGGATGAGTTGCGTAGCGAGCTCAGCGTGCGAGCGGACTCTGCTGTAGACATCGTCGCGTCTCCAGCAAGCACGGCGTTAGACCTTGCCGGACAGATCACGACGAACCTCGGAGATACCTTTGCTGGCGCGGATGGTCTCACTGTCGAAGAGCGTTCGTATCATGTGACTACAACCGAAGGATTTGTCTATGCAGCTCATAAACGCAACATTGCAAATCAATTGGACCTCGATGTCTACTCCTCGAATCCCAGTGTTCAGAAGTTTCTGAATGTCATTGCGACGGCGCGTACAGCGGGGAACTTTACCGCCGGGGTGTCGACTGTAGCATTGCCACAAGATGACGAGGTAACGGTGGCAGATGGCATCGTTGATGCTGAAGCTAAGGAGAGCTTAAGGCGCCTGACGCCCGCTGATTTAGACGAATATAATGATCGAATGCTCGCCGCAATGGAAATTTCACCAGAGCTGCGCCGTAAGTTCTTGCGTCATGCAAACTACTCTCCTACGCATAAGACGTATATCGTCGCCTACCTGGGAGCGCTCAGCGGAGTTACGAATCGCGCTGCTCTAATTGAATCCGCACGTGGGGCCAAGAGCGAGGAAGGGGCCCTGTACTACGAGCAAATGGCGCGCATTCTGGCGGTCTACCATGAACGAGTTGGGAAAATCCGCGAACTCCGTTCTGGGCCGCAGGTACCAGTGGCCATTACGGCAGATGGGCAGGCACTCTTCGTTGTCCCTGTTGATATCATTTACTGGAACAGAGGTGCGGAGAGCCTGTTTGCTGCGTTTATTGGGCATGCCGGGATTGCAGGTTATATGGAGCCGGAATTGATCGTTACAGGGACCGTGACCGCTAGGGCCAAGGCAGAGCTCGAGCAACGAGGGTTTACCCTACGAGAAAAATTTCTGACTGTGCACTAGGTCGCGCCGCATGGATGCCCGAGCAATGGGCCAACAGAGTTTGTAAGCGTTGGCTAGTAGCGCCATCGGAGGGGTGGTGTCGCCTGCAGGCGAAGCAGTGTAGAGTGTGTTTGTACTGGCGTGATCAATAAGGCCCTTTACGGGTATCGCCGGTGAATTTGATAGGAACGCTGCAATCATACTGTAGAGCTGCTTGAAGCCGTTTCCGCAACATGTGGGAGGAGGCAGTCGAGATGTCCATAAAGGCGACGTTTTTTGTGATTTTTTCCACGCTTCTTTGCCTCTTAGGGGGGCTCGTATTTGTCATGTACTTGATAGTACAGAACCAGGGCGAGCTCTCGGCTAGCGAGGTTCGTCGCTATGAATCCTATAAGATTGCAGACGAACTGCGCCAGAGTTCCGATGATTTAACGCGCATGGCGCGGACTTATGTCGTAACGGGCGATCCGCGATTTGAGCAATATTTCTACGACATTCTCGCAATTCGCAGTGGTCAGAAACCGCGACCGTTAGGCTATGATGGGATCTATTGGGATTTTCTGGTGGCGACAGGGGAGAAGCCGACGGAGGACAGGCCAGCGATGTCTCTGGAACAACGAATGCGAAATGCAAATTTTATTGATATTGAATTTAGGCTGCTGGCAGAAGCGCAACGGCGTTCTAATAACCTTGCTCGCATTGAAGGCATTGCCATGAACGCAGTTAAAGGGCGTTTTGATGACGGCTCAGGGCAATTTGTAATCGAGAAAAATCCCGATCCGGTGATGGCTCAGGGTATCATGCATGGCCAGAACTATCATTTGGCCAAGGGGGGCATTATGGAGCCGATACACGAATTTTTCCGTCTGGTAGAGGGGCGGACGGAAAATGAAGTGCAAACGTTGAGAGAAGCGTGCAAGCGCTACACTCAAATCGCGATTGGGTTGGTCGGCTTGATTGTGGTTTTTTCTGTATTTTCCTTTTTCCTGTTGCAGCGCCGGATGATCAATCCGATTCGTAAGCTGGTAGAGGGCACACACCGGATCATTGAACGCGACTATTCGGCACGAATCGATCTTCAATCGTACGATGAGCTGGGTGAGTTGGCCCACGCGTTTAACTTTATGGCCCAGTCACTTGCTCGGGAGTCTTCCGAGCGTAAGTAGTCCCGCCGGGCAAGAACGACACGATTGGAGACCTGGGAGAAGATCCTCACCGGAGTCCTAGTTCTGCTGGTACTCTTATGGTTTCGTCCTGGTATAAAACAAGCGCTTAAGGAAAGTCGTGAAGCTAAGACAAGAGACTGGCAAGGGGTCATCCTCCCGATAGGGTTTGTGGTGCTTGTGGTGATCCTGCTGCTTGTCTTGGCAAGATAGAATATTCACGCGGCTGTCGTCGCGGGCGCCGTTGGTGCTGGTTTCCCCAGTTTTGTAGCCGTTATTCTTGGTTTCGCAAACCTTATTAGTGCGCCTCGCGTGATGCGGAGTTCTTATTTCTCCAAAAAAAGAGGATATTTTCAGCACACAGAACCAAGTAGAGAAATCCAAATCCCAAGAGCAGCATGGTGACCTCGGCTATCGTCTCACTATGTTTTGCCTCGGATTTCAAGCTTTCGACCAAATTGAGCCTTAGCCATTGAAGATCTTCTGTCCGCTCAGCCTTCTCTTTCAGCTGAATCACATAATCGGAATAAGAGGCCCTGAACACGTCATCATAATGGCGAACACCAAGAAAGACTGCCGATAAGAAAATGACAAAAGCTAGCACGCCACACATCGCGTTGAGAATCAGCAGAGTCCGCGGTGTCTTTACGCTGAATACCTTCATGTTCGTCCTCCCCGGGACCAGTTTCCGCTCATCTATCTCGCTTCTGTACGGTGCGGCCTAGTTGGCCCCAAGCTGGATGGGCGGAAAGAAAAATGCCTTCATGCGCCTTGTCGTATTACCATGCAGTGTCAAGGCGGTCGAAGCGGTATCCCCCTTCCCCGTTTAGGGCCAAAATTGCATCGATCTTACTACAAATAACAGAAGATGCGTTGGGCTCGGGGAGATCGCCGCTACGCTATCAGTAAAGGTTCCATTACGTCGCGTTCAGATCCAGGGCGCCGCTGCCTCTGTGTTCGTCCTTCTATCCGTCTCTCTGAACGCTCTCGGGCAAGTCCGCGTAGAGGAGTCATTAGAAAGACTGGAGGCCAGGTGCACTGACGGCGATCAAAGCGCCTGCGCAAAGGTAGGGCCGCTCAGGGAAGAACGGGCTCAATTGGATAAGTTGGAAATGCAGGCGCGTGCATTCCAGGCGCGGGTGCCCGATCTCGGTATCCAGGATGACAACGTACCGAACCTGGAGAAAGCCTATCCCCTTGTGGTCAGGGACTATTTTAACTCAGATGCTGTATTGGCGTCGCACGGTAACAGGAGGTTGAACGCGGAAATTTTGACTCCCTGCGCGCAGCATTTTCACAACTTCTGGATCAATCCACGCAGAGCTTGGCCTACCTCGGAATCAGGCGAGCCAGATTGGGAACTGATTTACGTGCTGATCGTTGACCATTATCTCGGCTTCTGTTGTTGATAGATTTGCTTTGATCTTGCTTGGATCAGAGAGGCCAGTTGTGGGCCTGCCGTTCTTTCGGGATGAGGTGCCAGCCTACGATCCTAAACAATGCGACACCGGCTAAGGCAACAACCACACCAACTGGTAAGTAGTCAAACATCTCGAAGGAGTGCCCCACAATCTCGGTACGGTGAGTGGCGATAATTACATTCGGAGGCGTACCGATCATTAAGCAAATACCGTTAGATGAACTGGATCGTCGCCACGTGTATATTACCGACCATCGACATGCGAAGTCCCGCTAATCCGTGATGAGTGAACAATTAAGGATTTCCGCGAAAAACCTCGGAGAAGTGGCACTGCCTGGCTTCTGTCCTCGCTGTTTCTGGATAAAGCTTCGGCTGCAGAACAAACTGCCTTTCCAGGTATTTCCTGGTATTTTTAGCTCAATTGATTCCTACAACAAGCGGCTCATCCACAGTTGGTTCGACAGACATAAGGGGGCTCCGGTTTGGTTAAAAGGCTTAGGGACGCTAAGTGGATACATAGAGCCACCACACTTTTCTAAGTTCAACATTATGGATAAGGAATACAATATTCTACTCACCGGATCACCAGACGGCATCTTTGTAAAGCCCGATCGGACTCACATCATTGTTGACTATAAAACATCTAAGTACAAAGGATTACACGATAAGCTGTACCCGATGTATGAGGCTCAGGTAAACGTCTATGGCATGATCGGCGAGCAAAGGGGCTTAGCGCCCGTATCTGGGCTCGCGCTCATCTATATGGAACCGGTTACCGATGCAACTGCCGCGTGCGATGATGCAAACCATCGAGATAATGGTTTTATGATGGGTTTTGCGGCAAACATTCAGGCGGTGTCGCTGGATGCAGGGATTGTGCGCCAATTGCTTAAGAAGGCACGTGAGATATATGAGATGCCAGAGAGTCCTCCGGGCCGCACCAGATGTAAAGATTGCGAGCTACTGGCAAATTTGTTAGGCGTTGCGAAGGCGTGAAGGCGAGTCGATTAGCTCTGGTGTTACGGTCAAAAAGGGTTGTCTAATGGGCCTCGTTGACCCGCTCAGTATTGCGCGTGGACGGTGATCACAAATGGGAAGGATCCAGTGGAAATCATTGATAGTTGTAGTAGCGGTAGGCCTGTTAGGACTCGGCATCTACTACGCCTTTTTGAGTAGGCAGGAAAATATCGTTTGCAATCGGTTTGAACTGAAGCCCGTGTTAGTGGGGAACACGCTGGTTATGTCTATTGAAACGGATTTGCCCAATCATACTGATATCGATATCCAGGTTTCACGAGCGTACCAGCGTAACTATCCGACGGGCGAGCCGGAAAGTGCGGTGGCGGATTATTATCGCGAGAGGAGTATCGTTGGCCAGTGGCGAACTGCGCGGCGAATCTCGATCAACACGGTCAAGTGGCAGGATGATGTGAAGAAACAGCAGCGCAAGGACGAACAGGCGGGACTAGGGCGCTTCAAGATTGAGAAGGTGAGTGCCCAAATAGAACTTGCTGTGACCGTTTCGATTGATCAATCAGACCCTCGTTTCGGTGAGCGAAATATGAACCTTATGGGTAAGGCGGTAAGCAAGACAACGTCGGGCAGGCTTGTTCGCGCCAACGTACAGTTTGATTATCCAATGGAGGAGTCCTAGACGGATCTATGGACATGCACCGCGACCGGCCAGTTGTGCTCGGTTCATGGGGTAGCGCATCAGTACCCTGATGCTGCGGTACTTTTAGTGAGTTTGCCGTGGGAAGAGAAACGGATCGCATTGGGTTTGTAGTCGAGCGAGATGGGATCGAAGGTGCGCGTGAATGGGTCAAGTGTACCTTGCAGATTTACCGCAGTGCGATAGATAATCCTAAAAGCCACGCGTCGAAACCAGAATACCGTGCCCAGTTCGAAGATGCGATTCGTGAATTGGAAGCGTGGCTGCTTGGCTCCGATGTAGGGGAGAAGAGGCGCCGCTAGAAATGGTAGAACGCGGACATCCTCCGATAATCGAGCTTCTTGACTTCCGTGACGGGTAAGATCACAGCGACGCCCCCATCGAAAGGGCTGCTTACGAAAGGCTAGACCTTAATCCCGGGCGCGATCGTGTCGATAATATCATCTGCCTTGCCAACGACCACCGTTTGTACGTCGAACTCGAGTAGGGGGGCAAGCCGTCGCGTGACCCTGTACTCTATACGAGAAGGCGGGGTCGCATCTGAGTTCAAGGTCCACTTCCTCCCTTTCGTCCATGGGCTGGTTTGTCGGAATGCCGAAGTTCAAGTAGGCAATGGTTTGCAGTGTTTTGTACTGCTAGCCAAATTCGTTAGCAGTTCCAATTTTCCCGAGGTCGTCTCCCTAAGACCACCAAATAATCTGCATACTATACAATAGACAGCACCGGAAATTGGAATATGCACGGGAGAGCATGAGCACATGACGTACAAGGTAAGACCCGCTTGGCGCAGTCAATGGGCCAGCATGTTACTCGCTTTCGTCGTTCTGACGATTACTGTCGTGGCCCTAGTGAGATCTTGGGGATCAGCAAGCGATCCGACGCTGTTCGTGATCATTGCAGCCGTCCTTGGAGCGACCTTTGTCTTTCTTTGCCTGATGATTGTCTATCAGCATTACTCGTGGCGTTTTACGGTTAATAGTCTCAACATAGAGAGTACAAAAGGCATCATTGCGAGAAACGTCAGATCAATTCGCATTATGGATCTGCGGAATGTAAACGTGAAGCAGTCTATCATTCAGCGAATACTGGGTATCGGTGATGTGGAGTTTAGCAGTGCAGGCGGGGTGGATGTCGAAGTCGTGTTTTTTGGTGTCATCGACCCGATGAATGTAAAGCACTCCGTACAAGCCGCGCTTGACAGGGCATCGGGAGCTTCACAATAGACTCTCATTTGACAATCGATAGCTCCCAACAAACCGCCTGAGCTTCCTCAATATCGGATCGCTAAACGGGCAGGCTTCGGGCTCCCGCCTTAAATACTGCAACGCCTTGAACCGGTTTCGCTACGATCGGAGTTTAGCTCGTCTCCGTTGCCGATCGTGGGGCGGACCTGGCGGCGATTGCAAGCATCACCAAGGTCCAGCCGCCGAAAAGCATGTTAATGCCAACCAAAAGGCCAATGGCCCAGGCCGCGGAGCTTGGAAAGTGTGCCCAGATGAGGCCCGCGAGCACGATGGCGATGACACCACTAAATAGCAGCCAGCCCCAGTTTCCTTTTGGGCGCACCTGAAATGCGAGAATTATCTTGGATACGCCCTCGGCAATGAAGTATGCCACTAGCAATAGCGTCAACGATATCACTCCACCCAAGGGATACCAGAGCAACAGACCACCGGCTAACAGGGCGAGTAAGGCGCCGAAGAGGTGTAGGAAGAATCCTTTCCATGCTTCTCCCGTGAACACGTGGATAAGTTGGGCGATACCGCCAATTAGAAAGAGTGAGCCAATCAGTAGCTCAATGGCCAAGGTGGCCATAAAGGGGGTGATGATCGCGACGGTGCCAAGTACGATCCAGACAATGCCGAGCGCGAGGAACCATCCCCGATTCTTCTCTAAGGCATCCGCGATTTGCGCTTGCATGGCTGCGACTCTTTTAGGCTCGCTGCTCATTGCATTTTTCCCCCTTGATGTCCATTAGTTATTTGCAGTACCGTCTCAGGTCATGTGATCCATGGCGTACGCGCGCATCGACAATAATTATCGTAGTATACGCCTTAAATACCGGCCAGTATGAAACGCTCAGAGCGGCAAGATGACTGCAATTAAAGTGTTTAATCGAGTGGCAAGGCGTGCAACCAAAAACAGCTTGCGCGCTATACTTAGGAGCAACTCTGAGTTCCATTTAGAGCTTATTGGACGATATGGCATACGAGCAGCCTAGGCGTTTTCTGTCAGATTTTAAGTAGTCCATTTGCTCTCGTTTCTTGAAGGTCAGGGGTGCGACGGAATGGAAAGGGCCACCTTTGCGGCGGGTTGTTTCTGGGCCATTGAGGCCGTGTTTCGCGAGGTTGACGGCGTAGTGTCAACTCGTGTGGGATACACGGGTGGAGTGCTGGAGGATCCCACCTACGAAAAGGTGTGCACCGGGGAGACGGGGCATGCTGAGGCCGTCGAAGTGCAATATGACCCGACAAGGGTATCCTATGAACAACTTCTGCTGGTGTTTTGGGAAAATCACGACCCGACCGCGCTGAATCGCCAAGGGCTAGATGTCGGAACTCAGTACCGATCCACAATATTTTTTCACACCCCAGAGCAGGAAATGATTGCGAGATCCTCGAAAGACAGGCTCCAGAAATCGGGACTCTATAAAAAAGATATCGTGACAGAAATTATGCCAGCGTCCAGATTCTATTTGGCTGAAGACTATCACCAGCAGTATTTAAAAAAGTGTGGTCTTAACCGGCGGTAAGCACACCACAACCTCAGATACCATCACGCGCTATGGTTAGTGGCACCCCCCCGCGATCTTTGAGTACGATGCTCATTGTCCTGATGTTAGCTGTGAGCGCGTGCTCGGCGGATCGGGGTGAGTTTGATGCCGCTCTCACCGCCTTCAATCAGGGCGATTTCGATACCGCCTTCAACAAATTCAGCCAATTGGCGAGGATTGGCGATGCTAAGGCGCAGTTTTACCTTGGACTCATGTATCAGCAGGGTAAGGGGCTGAGTCAGGACTACGCCAAAGCGTTCAATTGGTATCGTCAGGCCGCAGAACAAGGGTTAGATAAGGCCCAGCATAACCTTGCCATCATGTACCAAAATGGTGTCGGTGTCCCCGAGGATCTCGACAAGGCGGTGAACTGGTATCGAAAAGCGGCCGAGCAGGGTTATGCCGAATCCCAGCAAAATCTTGCCTTGCTGTACTACCGCGGTCAGGGTGTATCGCAAGACCTGACGGAAGCGATGAAGTGGTGGCGCGCTGCTGCAGAACAAGGCGCCGCTCGGGCCCAGCACAACCTGGCGTTAATGTACTACAAGGGGCGCGGCGTTGAAGTGGACTTTGGGGAAGCGCTCAAGTGGTGGCGCACGGCGGCCGAGCAGGGTTTTGCGGACGCTCAAAATAGCCTCGGGGCGCTTTACTTCGAAGGTCAAGGCGTCGAACAGGATTACGTGCAAGCCTATGCCTGGTTCAAATTAGCTGAAGCCGGCGGAAAGGACATGGCAAAGCTTAATCTTGCCATACTTGAATCAAAGATGGACCCTGCCCAACTTGAACACGGGCGGCAGTTGTCAGATAAATATTCTCGGCAATACAGCAAGCGGCAAGATTGAAGTGCTGATTGACCGCTTAGAGGCCCAGGCTTGACAGGTGTGTAAATGAAGAGGACCTGCGGGTCTCGACTGCGCTATTCCTTTATATCGTCAAAAGCTTTGTACCGTGACATCAAATTGAGGTCTTTGGCGACGGGCTTGTACGTAATGTAGCCCTTGTAGGTATTTAAACCTCTCCCAAACCCGGTATCGTCACGCAAGGCTTGAACGCCACGACGCGCGAGCGTTACTGCATAGGGTAGCGTCGTGGAAGTGAGCGCGATGGTTGATGTGCGCGGGTAGGCCCCCGGCATGTTCGTCACGCAGTAATGGATGATGTTATGTTTCTCATAGACGGGTTGAGTATGTGAAGTGGGTCTTGCCGTCTCAATGCACCCTCCTTGATCAATGCTGACGTCGACAATGACAGATCCGGGCTGCATGCGCTCGACCATGGCTTCTGTCACTAAGCATGGTGCCCTTTCACCATGGAGGAGAACAGCGCCGATGACCAAATCGGCATCCTTAATCTCTCGGGCGATATTCTCAGACGTCGATTCGACAAATGTGACATTGTTTGAGATCTCATCTTTTAACTCGCGCGCTCTTTCTTTATGCCGGCCCACGATGAACACGTTGGCGCCCATGCCATCCGCCGTCTTTGCCGCATGCCGACCGACGACCCCGTCGCCGATGATCACCACCTTCCCGTATCGCACACCGAGCACCGTGCCAAGCTGTATGCCCTTGCCATTATTGAATTTCGCGAGGTAATGACTTCCCATGGTTGCTGCCATATTGCCCGCCACCGCGCTCATGGGCGCCAGCAGAGGAAGCTTTCCCATGTTGTCCTCGACAGTTTCATACGCGACCGCCGTTGTTTTTGTTGCAAGTAGTGCCTCGGTTAAGGCTTCTGGAACGCCGGCGAGATGGAAGTAGGTAAAGATGATCTGACCTTTGAAATATTGATACTCTGACTCCAGTGGTTCCTTGATCTTCATGACCATCTCCGCATCCCAGGCTGTCTCTACCGATACGATATCTGCGCCAGCGCGACGAAACTCCTCGTCAGAGAAACCTGAGCCACGTCCTGCTCCTTGCTGAATTTGGACAATATGTCCTTCGCCGACCAGCGTTCGGGCACCCGCTGGCGTCAACGCCACCCGGTTCTCTTTGTCCTTTATTTCTCTGGGGACCCCGATCTTCATGCTCGCTGTGCCTCAATAGATTTTGCCAATGGAACGTACCACCATGTTAACTGCGACTTGACGATCCGCGCCTTCGATTAGGCGCCGATGCCTAACCATAATTATTGTTTGTTTATCGTGTCTCGGACTCCATGCGCCATTTGGCACCGTAGATCCCCCTGGGGGCCGGTAACGCCTACGGTATGATGTCTGCGGCCTGATTGTAGTTGGCAATGTATCGCTGCAGCTCGATTTCCCATCGCTTGAGGACGCGCTCACTCATAAAGGCTCGCGTCTGTATCTGAATCAGATTCAGGAGGTTGATCTCCCCATGCTCGAAGGATTAACGTGCAAGGCGTAGATTCTCTTGGGCCAGTGTGTTTTGGTGCTCAGAGGGTTCAAGTGCTTGCCGGGTGGTCTTGAGCCATAGTGCCGCTTGTTGTAGTGCCAGTTCGAGTTGTCTTTTTAGTTCATCACGCTGACTCTGTACTTGCGCGAGCAAGACTTGCGCCGCCGCGATCTTCGGTGCGCTTTGTGAGGCGAGGCCAAATGGGAAGTGGATCTCCGCAGTAATACTGTTGTTATAATGTTCGTCAAACAGGAATCTCTCACTATGAGTCCCCACGGTCAATGAGGGATCCGCCCATTTTTCCTGTTTGACCTTGCTTCGCTCCGCCATGGCCCGATCGACCAAGGCCTGGGCGTCGGCGAGCCAAACGGTGGGACAGCGTGTTAGTCAGTTTAGCTAGAGCAGCTGCACAGCAACATAGGCCAATAAACCAATCGATGCCCCAATCCCCAGCGCAATTGGCCAATCGAAAGAATCGGTTGGCTCGCTCGTGTCCTTTCCCCCTTCGGTATAGGAGATCCCCTGTTGTGCTACCGTTATTTTGTGCACCGTGACACCTTTGATGGTGTTGCAAGCTGCGCGAAAGTCGATTAGCGCAGATTGTGGCCTGGGGTTGTCTAACTGAAATGCATATTGTGCCGGCGGTGGTTGTGCGTAGTTCAGACGCACTCCGTAGCGAAACCTATCCGGATCCTTAGCACCACCGCCAAAGGACATAGTCCAGTAGATGAGCGCCCCAGGTTCATGAACGGATTCTGCGGCGTGGACCTTGGCTACAGAGAAGAGTGCGAACACGCACAACGTGGCGGTCAGCTTATTCATGGCTCCCCCTTTTTGATACAGGGACTGATATTCCGTAGGCAAAGTATGGCATTTCCCGGCATCAGGCAAGCATCTAGGCATGAAGCCAATGTATTCGTAGACTATCAATGACATATGTGCCTGCCGCAGGTAGGAAAGCCATTGGCGCTAGCGATCCGGAGCAGTGAGACGTCAATTCAGGCAGGACATCGATAGGTGTTGTTGAGAGAGCCGTTGGCAATTCTGCGGGTATCAAGCGAGACGCCAGGCCATTTGGAGCTTGCACAGTTTTGAGGCGATGGGCAATCAGTCCCCGATAACACGTTTTCAAGCAGTTATCTATTCTGTTTTCTTAACAGTCTTTCTGCTGGTATTGACTGTGTGCGACTCCGAGCCTAATGGGAGTCGAAGAGATGCAGCGGATGAAGTTGGCGCCAAGCAAGTTGCATGCGATCCTGACAATGGGGGCCTCAATTTGCCGGAAGGATTTTGTGCACCCGTTGTAGCGGATAACCTTGGGTTTGTGCGTCATCTTACGGTCAATGATAACGGTGATATCTACTTGGCGCTGCGGCACCATCGGCTGAACCTCGGCGGTATCATGGCGCTACGTGATACGATCGGAGACGGGAAAGTAGACCTTATTGAACGCTTCGGCGAGGTCCCCGGCATAGCCATAAATGTGCGTCGGGGTTATCTCTACTTTGGGACCGACAATGCCGTGCTTCGATACGACTTGCAAGACGGTGCGCTGGTGCCTACGGAGCCACCTGAACTGATTGTTGGCGGCTTTCCAGAGCAGTCTATTCACTCAGCGAAATCCTTTGCCTTTGGCAACGCTGGATGGATGTACGTGGACATTGGTGCGCCGTCTAATGCATGTCAGCAGAAAGATCGCGGATCTGGATCGCCGGGATTAGATCCCTGTCCCTTGCTTGCGCGGCAGGGCGGGATCTGGCGCTTTCGCGCAGACCAGATTGGCCAGACGCAGGAAAAAGATGGTTATCGCTATGCTTCGGGCATTCGATATGCGGTTGCCATCGCATGGAACCCAGTGAGTCAGAGTCTGTATGTCGTCCAACATGGGCGTGATGAATTGAATCAGCTATGGCCAGGGTTTTATACAGTGCAACAAGGCGCGGAGCTGCCATCGGAGGAATTTCTTCTGGTGGAGAAGGATTCTGTCTTCAGCTGGCCCTATTGCTACTACGATCAGATCAAGCGTCAGCGTGTCCTGGCACCGGAGTACGGAGGTGACGGCCGCGCGGTCGGGCGTTGTTCGCAATACCCCGATCCGATCATCGCTTTTCCTGGTCACTATGGTCCCAATGATCTGATGTTCTATACCGGTGACCAGTTTCCGGAACACTACCGGGATGGAGCTTTTATTGCCTTTCATGGCTCCTATAATCGGGCGCCCCTTGAACAAGCTGGTTATCAGGTGGTGTTCGTGCCGTTTGACGGGGCACTACCCGTGGGCGAATGGGAGCTTTTTGCAGATGGATTTGCGGGGGGGAAGCGCATTGATAACCCTGAGGATGCCGAATACCGTCCTACGGGGCTGGCGCAAGGTCCAGATGGCTCCATGTATATTTCGGACTCCGTGCAGGGACGTATCTGGCGTGTACTGTACAGGGGGCAGTAGAAGAGGAGGGCAGGCGCAACCGATTTTCATCGCCTCATTGGGGTTACGCATACGATCATGGGCGCTGCGTAGCACAATGTCATTCGCATTCACACTATTAATATGGGGCCGATCTCGAGAGAAGGGGAGCCTTAAACAGCGTTATGGAAAACGTGCACTTATTCAATGCTGACCTACAAACTCCTGCGTTTGTATACGATGAGCAATATATGCTTAACGTGCTGACGCTCTTGTCGCGTGTTCGCAATGATTGCGGATGCAGGATACTGTTCTCTGTCAAAGCGTTTTCGTTTATAGATGTCTTAAGACTAATATCGCCTTGCGTTGATGGTTTTGCAGCAAGCTCACTGTTTGAGGCCACGCTTTGCAAAGAGATCCTTGGTACGTCAGGCACCGTCCACGTAACAACCCCCGGGCTGCAAGAGAGGGATCTGCGCGCACTGATCGATGAGTGTGACTACATTAGTTTTAACTCGATTCCTCAGTGGTTACGGCATCGACAGCATGCGACGGGTAGGGCGTTTTGTGGTCTGCGGGTCAATCCGAAACTCTCGTTTGTCGCGGATGAGAGATACGACCCGTGTCGCCCACATTCGAAGCTTGGAGCACCGATCGACGAGTTAGCTGAGTTAGCCGACTGCAGGCGGGGTGCATTAACAGGGATCACGGGGCTTCATATCCATAATAACTGTGAGGCCCAAAGCTTTGAGCCTCTCGTTCAGACAGTCCGCCATCTCTACGATCGACTAGGCCGCATACTGGCTGATATACACTGGTTGAACCTGGGGGGCGGGTACCTATTTGACCGTTACGGTGACCTCGAGGGACTGGTACAGGTGGTCGATTTTGTGAAGTGCAAAAGCCCAGTCGAAGTCTTCTTTGAACCTGGAAAGGCGATCGTAAAAAATGCGGGTTATCTGGTCGCATCCGTAGTCGATCTCTTTGAGAACGACGGTAAGAGCATTGCCATTCTTGATACCACAGTGAATCATTTGCCTGAAGTGTTTGAGTACCAATACAGGCCTCAAATACTTCAGAACCTACCACAGGGAAAGTTTAGCTACCTTCTGGCCGGCGCAACCTGCTTGAGTGGTGATATTTTCGGTGACTATCAATGTGACCATGAGCTCACGGTGGGCTCGCGGATTATTTTTAAAGAGGTCGGCGCTTATTCGCTCGTGAAAGCACACATGTTTAATGGGGTCAATCTACCAGCGGTATACGCCTATTCCCCGGATGCGAAATTCAGCCTGCGGAGGCAGTTTACTTATCATGATTACCGGTCAAGGTGGATGGGCGGCACGCGCTTTACTGACGGCGACGGATCGGATCGCCCCTGCAATTCACGACCGTTAATTATTGAACAGGACTGAGTGATGGAATAGATCAGCGGGATCTGGATCCCGCATTTTTTCTAGGGAGGCGGCTCGCTGTCGACGCGCTGTGAGGGCAGGGTTGAGGTCCCCAGTTGTTTCACTACCGTGGTGGTTGGCTGTACGGGTGTCGGCTCGCTCGGCTTGTAGATAAGGTCTTGAAGGATGTAAGCTGTTTCATTTAGCAACACGTCAAATGGCGGCTCAGCATCGTCATCCTCGTCCTCCGAGCCTTTAGCGTTGTCGCTAACGGGCGGAAGCCCGCGGGCAATCCGAAATTGGTTTTCACGCTGAAGCTGCTGCGCCTCGCTAGCCTCCCGATCGGCTCGGCGTTTTGCTTCAAGCAATGACACGCTGGTCTTGGAGAGGGCGTCCTGATAGGTTTTGGTTTCTTCCAGCAGGTACGCGAATCCCGGATCATTCTTGATTCGGTCCTCGTGCCGTTTGCGAGCCACAGCGAATCTGTCAACTGGTGCACGTTGGGCGGTGAATTGTACTGGTTGGATTCTGTCCCACGGCAGCGCGTTGTGCAGTCCTCGCTCGCCTTGATCCGCTGCCTCAGTGGCCGTTGGGAAGACAATATCGGGTACGACGCCGCGATGCTGGGTGCTGTCGCCGTTGATCCGGAAAAACTGTGCGACCGTTGCTTTGAGTCGCCCCAGGCCGACTTCATTGCTTTGGTCAAACTGGTCAAGGTCGTATAGGTTTTGGACCGTGCCCTTGCCGAACGTAGGTTCTCCGATCACGATCCCTCTATAGTAATCCTGTATTGCTGCAGCGAAGATCTCGGATGCCGACGCGCTGTTGCGGTCGACCAGGACAGCGAGTGGTCCGGCATAGCTAATCGTCGGATCCGGATCTTCGTCAATCTCAATATGGCCTGAGGAATCTTTCACCTGCACTATGGGCCCCGATTCAATAAATAGCCCGGTCAACTCCGTGGCCTCGGCCAGTGAACCACCGCCGTTGCCTCGCAAGTCAATAATAATGCCATCGATGGCGTCCCTGGTAAGTTCCGCTATCAATATTCGCACGTCACGTGTGGTGCTTCTATAATCTTTATCTCCTCGCGAACGAGCAGTGAAGTCCATATAAAAGGCGGGAATAGAAATGACGCCGATACGAGTCACTGTATTGCCGGCGGGGATCTCTTTAATGGACTTCTTTGCTGCTTGTTCCTCCAGCTTGATCTTGTTACGAGTAAGCTGAATAAGCTCGCTTGGTCCATCCACACCTGTTCCCTTAGTGAGGATCTGCAGGCGGACGATCGATCCCTTTGGGCCCCTGATCAGGTCGACGACATCGTCCAGGCGCCAGCCCACTACATCAACGACGGGCCCGTCAGCTCCTTGTCCGATTCCGATGATCCTGTCGTCAGTATGGAGTTGGCCGCTTTCATCGGCTGGCCCGCCGGGCACTACGCTGCGCACTACGGTAAAATCGTTATCACTCTGCAGGACGGCCCCGATACCTTCTAAGGACAGGCTCATGCTGATCTCAAAGTTTTCTGCGGTGCGGGGGGAAAAATATGCGGTGTGTGGTTCAAGAGAGGCCGCATAGGAATTGATAAAGAGCTGGTAAACGTCATCTGCGTCCATTTGGTGGATCCGAGTGGCCAACTGTTCGTACCGCTTGCGCAGGGTATCTGCAATTTCCTCTTTGTTCTGACCAGCCATGTGCAAAGTGAGAACGTCGTTCTTGACGCGCTTGCGCCAGATTTCGTCGAGCTCAGCCTGGTCTGTGGCCCATGGCGTTTTGCTTCGATCGTAGACGTAGTCTTCGTCAATTGTGAAATCGAAATCCTGGTCAAGCAAACCCGTAGCGTACTTGACACGCCCATCCACCCGGACGCGAAACACCTTGAAGATATCAAAGGCAGGATCCAAATCAGCGTATAGGAGCGCGTCATCGAGCTTATCTTGGTAGATAGAAAATGACGTAATGTCTTCTGCAAGAAAATAGCTTCGGTTCGCATCCAGTGTTTCCAGGTATCGTTCGACGATATCTGCCGACAGGGCATCGTCCAAGTGCATGTGTTTGTAGTGGTAGTTTTCTATTATGCGGGTGATGAGTTCGGTCGCCCGCTTTTCCTGCGGCGTGGGCCGCAGCGCAGCGACATCGGTACTCGAAACCGTCGCGTGTAGGGGCAACACGGCCGCCGTGGCGAGCAGGACAAGCACGAATAGGATCCGTTTGATCAATTTGTCAGTCATCTTTGTCAATCATTCTTTGAGGGGCTGCATCAGTGCCTCTTTGACCGATCAAAGTCCTTGTCGTTCCATGCAGCTAGTCCCGTTAAAGGATAGCGCGTATTCCATGTTTTCCATGCTAAGTTTAGGGTAATTTTTGAACTCCACCAAAGCCAATCGCGAGCCTAGCCCTGTTGGACGCGCCGTCCTGGTGAAATCCGCGCCACGAAATAGGTTAACATTGATCCAGGCAGGCCGTGTGATGCAGAAAGGGTCGGTCCCAGGCGGGTATTTTGGGGCGGAAGAGCCTTGCGAGGTTCTCTCGCCCCATGGCAGCTGATGACAATGTGTGGGGTGTTTGTAGAACGATGTCAAGCGCATTACTCCCGAAACGACAAAAATCGGAAAGGTGGCTAATACGCAACTGGTGGGCCGAGTTGGGAATTAATGCTTGGCGAAGGAATTTCCTATCTTAAGGCAACAGGATCCCTGGAAAATGGGGCTGCTTTGGGTCTTCATGGTTGCCCACAGGAATGGGGCGCGAATGGAAGCAGTGACGCGCAGGAGGATCTGCAGCAGGATCTTAAAGATGAGATGTGGCAGGTCACCGCCATGCGCTTGCGCCCCCAAGTTGGGCTACAGGCTGAGTACTGAACGGCGCGGATCAGCCCGGTAACGCGTTGCGTTTTCAGTCCATTCACGATGCTCCGATGCCGCTCGTTCCGGATTGGGCGTAGGCCTGTCCTGACCGCATCTCACTTTGTATCCTATTCGAGAAAAAGCCGCTGCCTTCACCGTGTGGGGCACTGACTCAGCCTTGGGGCACGAATACGATTGCGACTGCTCGTTCGGACCATCCCCTGTTCCCTACCTGTCCGTCGGCGAGGCCATCGCTTCGCTGACGATGGATCCATCCGGCAATCGGCCTCTTTTGCGATATCAGTCACAGTGTAATCAAGAATCACGCCCATATATCTATTTTTGAACAAAATTCGATGCAGACTCGATATATACTACTGCGATGTAGCATGCCGAGTTGTCTATGTGATCGCGGCATCGGCACTGTCCGGTTTGGATGCAACGACGA
Organism: Gammaproteobacteria bacterium; assembly: GCA_022614965.1. Classification (GTDB taxonomy): domain Bacteria; phylum Pseudomonadota; class Gammaproteobacteria; order JAKEHO01; family JAKEHO01; genus JAKEHO01. The sequence goes on along the minus strand of JAKEHO010000068.1, from coordinate 10,565 downwards.
GCTGCAGTGAGGAGACCACGCGCGGCCCGAACGCTCTCATTTATATAAAACGGCTTGCTCTGTGTTCGCAGCGTTTGCTGTGGGAGGGGTAGGGTTAAAGTTATTAAGATGCTGAAGTGTCTTTTTGACGGCGGCATCAGGCCGCTCGAGAACATCATTATCCATTGGAGATCTGGGGTCTCCCCGCTATGGATTGGATTCTTATTGTGCGCACGATGCGGCATGCTGGCGGTCAGACCGACGGATCCTGATCGTTACCTTTCGATACTGAGATGTCAGTGAGAAAAGAAAAATATAAGCAATTCCTGAGGACGCTCGTGCCCTTAAACCGCCTCACGCCTGAGGATCACAACAAGATCATCAATCAGGCAGAGATTGTTGAATATCACCAGAACCAGTACGTCTTCGAGCAGGGCGACAGGGACGATTATTCTTTCTACCTCTTGGAAGGCGAGTTGGAGATGTCTTCGGATGGGCAGCTTGTCAGGCAGGTCGTTGGCGGCACAGATGCGGCGAAGTACCCTTTGGCACAACTGCAGCCGCGTCAGCTTTCCGCAAAGGCAAAGTCTGCTGTCCGTGTCCTCGTTATTAACAGGGCATTGGTCGAGAAGCTGGTCAGCCTGGAGCAGGAGGGCGCTGCGGGGATCGATGTCGAGGTCAGGCATATTGAGGCGGACGAGGGCGCTGACTGGATAACGCGCATGCTGCAGTCAGAGTTGTTTTCTCGGCTGCCTGCAAAAAATATCCAACAGATCTTCATGCTCATGGAACCGATTCCCGTAACGAAAGGGCAGGTGATTATTACCCAGGGTGATCGAGGTGATTTTTACTACACAATTCAGAGGGGCCGCTGCGCGGTGACGCGGACGGCCTCTGCCGCCGGAAAAGATATAAAGCTGGCTGAACTGGGGGAAGGTGACGCTTTTGGTGAAGAAGCGCTGGTAGCCGATGCGGCGAGGAACGCAACAGTTACCATGCTTACCGACGGAGAGTTAATGCGGCTGCCAAAGGATGAATTCATTGAGCTGATAAAGAAGCCGATTCAAGTATCGGTGATCTATGCAGAGGGACAAAGCATAGTGAATGAGGGGGGGCGCTGGTTGGACGTGCGGTTTCCCGATGAGTACAAGGAGTCAGGTATCGAAGGCAGCATTAACATGCCGTTGCATTTCCTGCGTATGCAGGTCGATAGATTGGATCAAACTAAGCGCTATGTTGTTTACTGTGACACCGGCGATCGCAGCTCTGTATCCGCCTTCTTGCTGATCCAACGAGGGTTCAATGTGTGCTATCTGGCGGGGGGCCTTTTACGAACCCCTCTTAAAAGCACTGTCAAGATCCGGCATGCCCCCGATCAACCGGTAGCTGAGAAGCCAAGTGCGCCGGCGTCCACGCTACGTGAAGTGGCGAAGCCTGCAATAGGACAGAAGCTTGAAGCCATGAGGCAAGCGCTAAAAGCGAAGGAAGACGCTGCTGCAGCAGAAGGCGATGTTCGAGCTACTGCTATAAAGGCCGAGCTTAAAGAGGCGAACGAACAACTCGAACAGGCGCTGGCACTTAAGGATGAAGCGACCATTCGATTAGAGGAGGCGCGGCGCATCAAAGAGGAAATGGCAGCTGCTCGCCGCGCATTCGAGGAGGCGGAAAGAAAGAAGGAATCGGAGGAGCAATCAATCGAGCAAAAACTTCGAGAAGAGATTAAGAAGCGGATCAGCGAGGAGCGACGTAAGCTCGAAGCAGAGCTCGCGCAGAGTGCAAAGGAACTGGAGAAGGCTCAGCGTGAGAGGGACGCGGCTGAAGCCGCACGCCGCGTCGCTACAGAGGAAGCGACAAGGAAAATCGTGGAGTATAAAGACGCGCTGGATAAGAAATATGCGGACAGTGATGCCAGGCTCCGTGCCGAACGTGAAAGACGCGAGGCTGAGGCACGGAAAATAGAGAAGTCATGGGAAAAAGCGCAGCGGGCAAGGGAGGAAGCAGAAGCAGCCTGGCATGAGGCGGAAGCGCAAGCAGCGAATCTGCGTGGCGGGAAGGGGGCGGCTGAATATCCTGGTACGGAGGAAGAGATTAATCGGGCCGGCAAGAAGCTGGAGGAGGCCAAGCGTGTTCAAGAAAGGGCTGAAGCTGCGAAGAAGCTAAGTGAGGTGGAACTCTTAACGCAGCAATTCGAAGAAGAGCAGTTGCGCAAGAAATTAGAACAAGAGGTGGAAGAATGGCGGCGCGAGCAGACACGGACGCAGGCCACACAGTTTCCGCGCGAGCTACTTGAGAAACAGCGCGAGCAAATGCGTCGCTTAAAGGTGAGAACCGATGCAGCCAGAAAGAGTGCTGAGGAAGCCGTTAAGACCTTGTTAGACGATATTGCCTCACAGTTAGACGATAACAACTGACCATTTAGTTAAGAAACGAAGGTACTTCCTCTTTCAAGCAAATGAAGCCGTGTTGACAGCTTTCGCTGCTTAGTGCTCGTTGCGCGGGACAGGGGCTCGTGCACGCTTGATCGCAGCGCGGCGGCGTTTGCTCTGAATGCGGCGATGCTGTGATGCAGAAGTAGGCTTGGTCTGGCGACGGGGTTTTGGCGTAACCGCTGCCTTTTGAAGTAACTTGACCAGACGGTTGATGGCGTCTTGACGGTTGCGTTCCTGCGTCCGGAAGCGCCGGGCATCGATAACGAGCACGCCCTCTTCGCTGATTCGCCTGCCGGCAAGGGAGATAAGACGCGAACGCAAGCCATCGGGTAGAGTAGGAGACTTAGCCACGTTGAAACGGAGTTGCACTGCGGTCGCCACCTTGTTGACATTCTGCCCGCCTGGGCCTGAGGCACGGATGAACCGCTGCTCGATCTCACTTTCCTTAATAGCGATGGTGGGTGTGATACGGATCACGTCGGCAGGCTACGTACCGATCTTCTGTGCAGAGACTCTAACCGCCAATACGGGACATCTCCACCTTTTCAAGGCCAATTGTTTTTGCGCTACGGATCTCGGAGTATTGGTCGCCCCGTCGACGCCATATGGCTCGAATAAAGGCGCCGATGTCGTCATCTGAACTGCCCCCTCTTAGCCGCGCGCGGAGATCGTGGCCGTGCGTTGCAAAGAGGCACATATAGAGCTGACCATCAGCAGTTAGACGTGCGCGCGTACATCCCCTGCAGAAGGGTTGAGTGACGGAGGCAATAATTCCGATCTCGCCTGCGCCGTCACGATACCGGTAGCGAGTGCCGACTTCACCTGCGTAGCTCGGCGGTAGCGGTTCTAGCGGCCATTCGCCTGCGATCAACTCTACAATCTCGCCCCCTGGTACGACATCCTCCATTCGCCAGCCGTTGGTATGGCCGACATCCATGTACTCAATAAACCGGACAATGTGACCCGTATGGCGGAAAAAGCGGGCCATCTCCAAAATACTCGCTTCGTTCGCGTTCCGTTTTACAACCATATTGATCTTGATCGGTTTGAGCCCGGCGTCTGATGCCGCCTCAATACCCTCAAGCACCCGGTCCACCGGGAAATTCACATCGTTCATCGCCCTAAAAGTCTTGTCATTCAGCGAATCCAAACTCACAGTCAGTCGCCGTAGGCCAGCATCCTTTAATAAACGCGCTTTTTGGGCGAGCAGTGCCCCATTAGTTGTCAAAGTAAGGTCATTCACGCCAGGGATCACAGCGAGCATCTCGACCAGTCGCTCTAGATCTCGTCTTAGCAAGGGTTCCCCTCCGGTCATCCGGAGCTTCTCAACGCCGTGGGCGACGAAGATCCGCGCAATGCGGCTGATTTCCTCGAACGTCAGCAGTTCATCGCGCGGAATGAAGACCCAATCCCGCCCGAACACTTCCTTAGGCATACAGTACAGGCACCTGAAGTTACACCGATCTGTGACTGAGATGCGGAGATCCCGCAGCGGGCGGTGTAATGTATCGACAATCCTCACTTGACGTTGGTCCGGTTGCATTGGCTGTGTATCATTTGGTGTCTGGGTTACTCGGCCTAAGGCCAGTTGACCCGTATAGTTTACTCCATCTACGCTCGATTATTCGATTATTGGACACCGTACTCCCTTCCTACATGAAGGGCGTGTTCGAGCGAGCCACTGTGTTTTAGGTCTGAGCGAAGTAGCGCCTCAGGTATTCGTCGAATGGGACCTGATCAGACGCTTCGATCTCGCGCTGCCGTACGACGGATTGGCTGGATAGCTCAGCGAAATGGCCCAGTTCGGCATCAGACATCCGATGCGCATTAAAGTATTCTAGGTACATTTCCGACATACGCATCTCGAAGTCAAAAAACGACTGCCCGGCTTTCCGCATCTGCGTAAGCATTCGCGCTGATGGCGTTCGCTCGGCATCAAGAATGGCCTCCAACTGGCATTTAACAGAATTCCTGTGCGGATGCGTTTCTTCATCCTCATCCAGTAGTTCGCAGATCCCTCGCAATCCACTACACAGCTCTTTTGCCCATTCCCTAAGCAAAACCGACCTTCCGCCTCGCTGTAGTTTAAGGGATGGATCACGTCCGGACTTGGCTACGATCTCTTGATTGTAATTGATCTCTTTTTGCTCATTTTCATCGATATATGGGCTTTCCTGTAGCAGGCAAAGAATGAGAAACGCCTCAAGGAAACGCACTGTCTCTTCCCCGATTCCGATTGGGTTGAAGGCGTCTATATCGAGCACCCGTGTTTCTACGTATTGAACTCCTCTTCGTTTTAGTGCCAGTGTAGGTTTTTCTCCGGATTGGGCAATCTGTTTTGGACGTATAAAGCTGTAGTATTCGTTTTCGATCTGAAGAATGTTCGCATTCAGCTGGCGGTACTCTCCATTTACGATGGTGCGGATTCTCTCAAATTCTGGGTAAGGTGTTTCGATCGCACGGGTGAGGCTTTCAACGTATTCCTCAAGATTACGGTATGAAATATTCAATTTGGCCTGCGTTTTGTTTTTGTAACCAATATCGCTCATTCGTAGCGAGGTGGCGTATGGTTCAAAATAGGTCCCGTCGTCAAATTCCGGGAATTGCTGAGGACTATTGTCTAGGAATGACTTACATAGAGCAGGTGAGCAGCCGAATAGGTAAGGGATCAACCAACCGAAGCGCTGAAAGTTCCGAACCAAAGAGAAGTACGAATCCGAGACAAATGCCCGGAGTGGCCTTGGGTCATGTACGTGCTCTTTATACACATGCCAGAAATCGACCGGGAGGGAATAATTAAAATGTGCTCCAGCGATCGCCTGCATCTTTCGGCCATAACGACAGTCCAAGCCTCGTCTGTAGATGTGCTTCATGGTTCCCACGTTCGAGGATCCGTACTGGGCGATCGGGATACTCTTGTCGCCTTTCTCTAGGGAGCAGGGCATACTCGTTGCCCAGAGCAGCTCATTATTCAGATTCGCATAGACGAACTGGTGTAGCTGGAACAGAAACTGTAGGGACTTTTGTATGTTACTGAATGGCGGTGTTCTCAATTCCAGCAGCGCTTCGGAATAGTCTGTTGTGATATAAGGGTGCGTTAGAGCAGATCCCAATTCAACTGGATGCGGCGTCTGGGCAATCTCGCCGTTGAGCGTTATCCGCAGACTTTCCTTTTCGATGCCTTTTTTTCCACCTTTCAGGATTTTTTGTTGGCCGGCATTGACGAGTTGGGTCAAGCGCCGTTGCAAGACGCGATTCATGGCGATGGGTTCCGTTATCAGGGATCTATCTCAGGGCAGGGTACTGGGATATGAGGCTATATAAGAAGGAATGTTGAACGCCGTTGCAGCCGTGTCCACTGAAAATCGAATATTGCTTAATGCCGTTCGGTGCCGATGGGGTGTGCCCCTTTGCTCACTTCTCGCGCGATGAGTCCTGTTTGGGTGATCGATACGTGATATCGGGCCATGTCTGCCATCGGCAGATAGGCAGCGCTGCCATAGATCGCATCTACCCAGGGTAGCCAACGGTTGTAGCGCTCCGCCAACTGCCACAGATCCAGGCCGTCATCGCTGGTCAGCGCATACACTGAGCGAGGCATGTTACGCTCTTCTCCAACGTGACGATAGCGTCCGGAAAGGCGTTCCAGGCGGTATTGCGCGTTAAGGCCCATCAAAGCGGCCAGGCGGTGCCACTTTAGAATACGGGCGTCAATCTGCCATTCGTCCCCAGTCAGTTCATAGCGACGGGTCGACTCGTTGTCAGGGTACTCAATGGTCACCTCGTAGCGCTGTGGCGCGACTTGTTTAAAGGTTAGCTGCGCCAAGGCTTCCTCGTGCGTGAGGCGGTGGTAGGTATGAAGATTTAGACTGAACCCAAACAAGAGCGCCGCGCCAACGAGCAGCGCGATGCCGAGGAGTCCATAGCTGCCCGCCGCCAGCACCCGCGCTTTACGGAGCCTGGCAACGCCAAGTACCACAAGACCCAGCCCCAAAAGGGCAAGTCCGATGATGATAAGATTTATCTGCGCCACACCTGCCAAATAGGTTCGATCCCGTAAGGGAATTCGGCTAAGGCACCGAATTGTATCGACGCATTCTCTGGCCCGTGATAGTCCGATCCGGCAGATCCCATTAATTGATAGCGCCGCGCAAATTCCGCACTCGTCCCGATATCTTTGGGGTTGCTGTTTCCACAGACGACTTCGATTCCTGTCCCGCCCGCTGCCTTGAACGCAGTCACCGCGCCGTGCAGCCAAGTATCAGTCACATGGTAGCGCATCGGGTGAGCCAACACCGCGACGCCGCCAGCCTCGTGTATCCACTCTATCGCCTCTTCCAAGCGGGCCCACGACACGGTGGTATGACCGGGTTTCCCCTTGATGAGATAATGTTTAAATACTTCACGGACGCTGCGGCAATACCCCCGCTCAACCAACAAACGCGCGAAATGCGTTCGCGTGATCGTTCCGTCGCCAGCAAAATCCCGCGCTCCCTCATAAGCGCCTATGATTCCGTGCAGTGCCAGCAGGCGCCCCATTTCTTCCGCTCGCCGCTCACGTGTCACTTGTAGGCGTGAGATGCCTTTCTGCAGACTCTTGGCTTCGGGATCAATGTTCAGGCCAACAATATGCAATACTTTTCTGCACCAGGTCACTGACAGCTCTATGCTCGGCACGAACTCCATGCCGTTCCCGACGGCCGTTGCCTCTGCTTCAGCAAGCCCCTTCGTCGTATCATGGTCTGTCAATGCCAGTATCTGTACTCCGTGCTGGTGCGCATTTTTGACTAACTCGCTTGGCGAAAGTGTCCCATCGGACGCAGTCGAATGAGTGTGTAGGTCACAAGCGGGACGCTCGGTATTCATAGTCTATAGATCAGCTGTTATAGCTCATAGGATCATCCTAACATAGCTCGGGGTAAATACTGCACGTGGTGACTTACTCTTTAAACCGGCACATAGTTATATCTGAAATATCTGGCATCATTGATCATTGCAATCACTCCAAACTAGCCTTTTTCGAGCTGTACAATGGTTGACCCATCGGGATGATCGAGCCGAATATATTCCACCGTTGATCCAAGTAATGCGGTGCTTCCCTTATGGCGATTAATGCCATCTGTGCTGAATTCAAACATATAGCGCCGGCGCATTTTAATTTGACCGCGAGCAGTTCGTCCGAGTCCTAATTGGCATAGCGCTACTGTCTGATCAAGAAATTGCACGTCCATCTGTCGGCAGGCAGCAGCACAGCTCTTCAATGCTTTTTCTCTGGCGCGCAGGCTATCCACCCAGAACCAAGCCAAGGCACCGATCGCAATGATGGCAACAAGCGGATTCATTAGTCGCAGAGTGTAGCGGGTATCATCGACGTAGGGCTGAGGCTCAATAATAGCCACCGATGGTGTGCCGTTGGGTGCGAGATGACACAAGCATTTTCATAAAACCAGCGAGGACACAAGCATGGCCTCCTTTGATGTGGTCTCCAGAGTCGATCTACACGAATTAACGAATGCTGTCGATCAGACGAACCGTGAGGTTTCCAACCGATTTGATTTTAAGGGTACGAATGCCCGGGTAGAGCAGGTCGGTCACGAGCTCACCCTGCGTGCAGAGGTGGAATTCCAGATCAATCAGATCCGTGAGATTCTAGCGGCCAAGATGGCCCGACGAGGCATCGACCTCGGCTGTTTAGAGTTTAGAAAGGTTGTGGTAACAGGTAGTGAGGCTCGACAAATGGCTACCGCACGGCATGGTATCGATGTCGACCTTGCGCGGAAAATCGTCAAGCTCGTCAAGGAGAGCGAACTGAAAGTTCAAGCGACTATCCAAGGTGAGCAGGTCCGCGTTTCGGGGAAAAAACGTGACGATCTTCAGCAGGTCATTGCCACGTTACAGGGGGCAAATCTCGGGCTGCCGCTGCAATTTGTCAACTATCGCGATTAGGCACATGCGGCTCGCCTGAATGCGCCAATCGCCTCTATCCCCCGGCTGCTGCTTGGCGCTCCCTCGGCTGGGTTCGAAGAGCCTGCCAAACCAAAGGTCACGCTAAGCGGAATGGGTCGGACAAAAGGCCGGGAGTAGCGTCTATAAAGACAATCGGCTAAAATACGAGGCTGTTTTGCTTTTCACCCCCGGCCCCAAAGGGGCCTATTAGTCACATGAACTGGGATACCACACACGCAGAGCTCAAGGAGCTCATCATCCAGGGTAAGGAGCAGGGATTTCTCACCTATAGTGACATCAACGACCACCTGCCTGAGGACGTGCTTGACGCTGAGCGGCTTGAGGCCCTGGTGAGCATCATCAATGACCTGGGTATCGAGGTCCTGGATCAGCCGCCTGATCCGGACAGCCTGCTGCTCGAGGATCAGGGCGCTGATGAGGAGGTCCTCGAGGAGGCAGAAGCGCTCCTGGCTGCGACAGTCGAGAGTGAATATGACGCGACCGCAGACCCCATACGCCTGTATATGCGGGAAATGGGGAGTGTGGACCTGCTAAAACCCCGGGAGGAAATCGCTCTCGCGAAGCGCATTGAAGAAGGAATTCGTGAGCACACGGAGGCGGTGGCCGCCTGTCCTGCAGCTGTTGGGGAGTTATTACGCCTTACGGGGCGCGTCAAGGCCGGCGAATTGAATCTGAGCGATAGGGTCGCGAACGCGGCTCAAGTGGCGGAGCTAAGCTCACGGCACCCGGCTGCGAAGCGCTCGCGGCGAGCGCAAGATGAGAGTGCGGCATGCCCGGTAATCGATGAGGAGGGCATGGCCGGTGACGGCGAGTCGGCTCGGGAGCGGTTCGCGTGCATCGAAAAGGTTTATCGCCGGTATCAAAGGGCGGTAAAGAGACACGGCATAACCAGTCCCCAGGTTGAGAAGGTAAGGCAAAAGCTTGCTGGCGGATCCCTTGGCATCAGGTTGGTGCCGAAGATCCTTGATCACCTGTCAAAACGCGTGGGGGACTTAGTGGCCGAGGTGCGTGCGTCAGAGCGAGCGATCATGACCATCGTTGTTGGCAAGGCACGTATGTCTCGCACAGAATTTGTTAAATCTTTCACGGCTAACGAAACCAATCTGCGCTGGGTCGCAAAAGTAATTAGACGCGGCAAGGCGGACGTGCAAGTGCTCGCCGCCCATAAGGATCAGATTAAATCCATTCAGCGGCGACTCATCGGGCTTGAAGGCGAGTCCGGATTGCCGATCGTCGAGCTGAAAGAGGTCAGCCGGCGCATTTCTATTGGCGAGGCTAAGGCGCGTCGCGCCAAAGCGCATATGATCGAGGCCAATCTACGATTGGTGATATCCGTCGCGAAGAAGTATCGAAACCGCGGCCTCGGGTTTTTGGACCTGATCCAAGAGGGAAACATCGGTTTAATGAAGGCGGTGGATAAGTTTGAATACCAGCGTGGCTTCAAGTTTTCGACCTACGCGCACTGGTGGATCCGGCAAGCTATCACGCGGGCTCTTGCGGATCAGGCCCGTACCGTCCGAGTGCCCGTGCACATGATTGAGCGTATCAACAAGCTCTATCGAATCTCGCAGCAATTTTGGCAGGTGCGCGGACGGGAGGCCCTTCCGGGGGAACTGGCCGAACGCATGGGTGTTTCTGAACAGGAAGTCCGGGAAATGCTGAGGATTGGTAAGTACCCGATCTCAATGGATAGCCCGATCGGCGATGATGAGGACCTGCGCTTCGGTGATCTCCTTGAAGATGAGGGTGCCGACGCGCCACTGGATTTCGCCACAGGCGCTGCTTGGCGGGCTGCTACTCAGGAGATGCTGGACACCCTCAACCCGAGAGAGGCTGGGATCCTGGCGATGCGATTCGGGATTGGCATGAACACCAGCCATACGCTTGAAGAGGTGGGTCAGCGGTTCAACGTCACCCGGGAGCGGATACGGCAGATCGAGGCGAAGGCCCTGCGTAAGTTGCGCCAGTCGCTGTGCTCGGAAGAGCTGAGAAGCTTCCTCGAAAACTGAAGATCCGCGCGCAAACCCGCTGGGGTTGATGTAGCCATAGGTCAGCGCGGGCGAGGACTCCCACCTTTTTTACTCGGGCGTTGCCGTGAATTCGGTTGTTGTCGCGTGGTGCGATCCGTAAGCTATAAGTCCGTGCGGAGAGGTACCGAAGCGGTCATAACGGCACCGACTCGAAATCGGT
>JAKEHO010000012.1 GCA_022614965.1 Gammaproteobacteria bacterium | reverse complement strand
CCCGCCGGCAAACATTTGTGAACACCCATCAACAAGGAGAGAGAAATGAAAAAGTTTGTGTTTCTGCATCTCGGATTTGAAAAACCCACCCCGGAAATCATGCAGGCTTGGGGGGCCTGGTTTGAATCGATCTCCGACAAGATGGTCGACCAGGGTGGCTTCAGTAATGGTCGAGAAATATCGAAAAGTGGAACCAGGGACCTACCAATGAATATGGAATCCATTACTGGTTACAATGTCATCGAGGCGGAGAGTCTTGATGCTGCGGAGAAACTTGCCCAAAACAATCCGTTTATTGCGAGCATTCGAATCTACGAAGTGAGGTCGAAGTAGACTCGTTTGTTTCTCAGAGATTTCTTCTCGTCGAGACGACATGAAACTGTGCGTCCGGCGAGGAGACCTCGTGCTGGCTAACAAGGCGCTCCAGCCGACGTGCTCGCTTCGCGAGCACGCGGCTGAGCTTGGGCGTTAGGCGTCACGAGCAACATCCGACGAGGTGCTCAATGCGTTCTCGAACAGCCTCTTGTTCCTGCGGCCAGCTGCGCATTGAAGTTCAGGGTGAACCTCGCGGAGTCGGCGTTTGTCATTGCCTAGCCTGTCAGCGTCGAACCGGCAGCGTCTTCGCAGCTCTGGCCAGCTTCAGCGCACCTTACACAGTCTCTGGCACGGCCACCGAGTACGTTCGTGTCGGGGATCAAGGAGCCAAGTTCATATTCAGGTTCTGCCCAGTGTGCGGGACGACTGTGTTCCACACAGAAGAGGGGATGGAACAGTCCGTGAGTGTCGCCGTGGGTGCGTTCGCTGACCCAGGCTTTCCTCCACCCCAAGATTCGGTCTATGACTGCCGCCGACATCCTTGGGTTCAACTACCGCCAAGTACTAAGGTGTTCGACAAGGACCCAAACTAATCGCACGCTGTGACCCCAGCGCACAAAGGCCAAAGAAGGGTAAAGGGGTTGGGAGCCTTTTATTGAAGTCGAGCGCCCGGTGAGCTTGGTCGTTAGACGTGACCAGGCCGCAACCGGCGGCCTGATGACAAAAGGCACACACTGAGCTAGAATGCCGGTGTGAAGCCGTTCCGGTGGAACCCGGACAAGAACGAACGCCTGAAGGCCGGGCGCGGCATTTCCTTCGAGGAAATCGTTCTCGCAATCGAGGAAGACGGGCTCAAGGACATTTTGGTCCACCCGAACCAGCGGCGATATCCGGGACAGGTAGTGCTGGTTGTGGCCTATCGTGACTATGTTTTTCTTGTCCATTCGGTCGAGGAGAGCACGCACTACTTTCTGAAGACCATCATTCCGAGCCGGAAGGCGACGCGAGATTACCTTGGAACGGAAGGCGCAGATGAAAAAGCTTGATCGATACGAAAGGGAAATACTCGGAGCATACGAGAAAGGCAGGCTGGTTTCCGCTCGCCCGACGAGGGCGCAGCTGGCCGCGTTGCGCGATGCCGCACGCGCCACCTTTATAAAGAGCAGGCGCGTGAACATCCGTCTTTCTGCTGCTGACTTGATGGATATTCAAGCTCGAGCTTATGAGGAAGGTGTTCCTTATCAGACCCTGATCGCAAGCGTTCTGCACAAGTACGTGTCGGGACGATTGCAGGAGAAAAGATCACGTCTAACCACCCGCTCAACGCGGGCGCGCGCAAAATCAGCACGCGCCGGTTAGCAGGGACGTTCGATTCCTTCGGCGAGTATTTTTGAGGCAAATGATAGGCCAGGAGCGTCATAGATTCACTTTAGAGATGGCTGCAGCGTATTTGATTTTCTCGTTGCTTTCTGTAATTGGCCACGTGTCGAAGGCTGTGATCGGCGAATTCGCCGATGCTCTAATGATGACGGGCTACGTTTGGCCATATCCTTTGTTTCTGGCGGTTCAGCATTGGATCCCAGAGCCAGGGGCGATGTTTCTTACGTTCGTTCTCGTGGGGGGCCTGATTCTCGTGATCGTATTTAGCGTTAATGTCCAAAAGTGGTTTCCTTGGCTTTTGAAGACTCGATGGCAGGCCACTATATGCTCCTTGGTACTCTGGTATGTGCCCCTTTTCTTTGTCCAAGCCATTTCAGTGGCTGCCGTGTGGGTGATGGGCTATTCCGTTGCCGAGTAAGGTCGGAGTCTAACCAGCGGCTGCACCGGACGTTGAACCTTCCAGCATAAAGCAGAATTGAAATTGAATTTAAGGTTATGCGGCATGGATGCCAGTTGTTGCGTAGTGCGCAACACGCTATAATACGATAATGATCAAGTCGTTTCGGCACAAGGGATTGCGCCGTTTTTACGAGACTGGCCGCACGGCGGGGATCCAGCCGGCTCATGCAAAGAAGGTCCGACTTCAACTGACTGCGTTGGATACCGCTGCCACGATCGACGACATGGATATTCCCGGATTTCAACTTCATCCGCTTAAGGGTGACCGGAGAGGTCAGTGGGCGATTGCGGTGAGTGGAAATTGGCGTATTACCTTTGAGTTTCGAGACGGCAATGCCTATTTGATGGATTACGAGGATTATCACTGATGAGTATGCACAATCCCCCGCACCCGGGCGAGTTTATTCGGGAGGTTTACCTCTCGCCTTTCGATATCAGCGTTCGAAAGGTTGCGGAGAGCCTGCGTGTGTCCGCGTCCACGCTGAACCGCCTCCTGAACGGTGAGAGTAACGTTTCTCCGGAAATGGCTCTTCGACTTTCCAAGGCACTGGGGAGATCCCCAGAAAGTTGGTTGGCGATGCAGGATCAGTACGACCTGTGGCATGCACGAAAGAAGGTGGATCTGAAACAGGTAAGAAAACTGGAAGTTTCTGCCGCATAACAAGTCGCTCAACCCTGACGCGCGAAAACACAAAAGTCGTGAGTCGGGGATACCTCAGGTCTTAAAATGAAACATGATTGTACAATTACACAGTGATGAATGTGTTATCGCACGACCTGCCCCAAGAGCACCCTTGGAAATTATTTTGACAGCATTACAGTACCGTTAGCCGAACGGTGAAGAAATATGCCGGGGGGGGTAAAGGGGTCGGGAGTCTTTTATTGACGTAGAGCGCCCGGTGGGTGTAGATAAATTTCATGTCTCGACCCTTCAGGAGCTCGAGGCCCTACGGCGAGCGGTGCAGCGGGGCTGCCCCTTTGGCGGGGCGCCATGGCACAATAGGACGGTGGAGCGGCTGGCGCTGGGATCCACCCTTCGGCGCCGAGGCCGACCCAGGAAGGCGGGCAATCGCTAGTGAAAAGACTCCCGAGCCCTTTTTCGACCCCCGCGCGTGGCGGCGTCATGCCGCGCTATTTACTCCGTTCTTCTGGCTCCTCGCCGATTTCCCAGCCCTCTACGTGGACCTCGATGATCTTCCCTGACACCGCATCGACCTCCACTTTGAACTCTGTCCCGCTCGCATCGACGATGTCGAACTCGTAGGTGGGATCACCATTGGATTCAATCTCGTACTCGGTTTCCTCAATAGTGCCGGGGAAAATGGCCGTTGCCGTTGCAGCCGCATCCTGCCGGGACACCTTCAACTTACCCTTGAATGCGGCGTCATCCGGCCCGTCGGCCTCGCGCTCGATCTCATAAATGCGTCCGTCGTCCGCTTCGCACATGAGCTCCCATTCGACGTTCTGGTCGTCGCGCACCTCGATCTCGAAGGTCGGCTCGCCACCCTGCACCATGATGAGTTGCTCAACCTTTACGATGTCCCCACTCTTGATAGCCAGTGCGGCCTTGATGCACGCCTCCAACCCGTGATGGCCAGGTCCGGCAAGTGCGGGCGTCGCCAGACCAGTCAACGCTGCGATGGTGATCATGTTCCTGACGTGATTGCGCTTGCGCATCTATCACTCCTCCTAATGGAAACTGCTGCGCTGCGATAGTGTCGTGCCTGAGCTATCATTGGCAAGTGACCTATACGATTTCAGGAATAGTTCCTATAAGCTTCACACCATTTTTCCTGCCCTGCGGATTACATGCAGGGTGACGCATTCGCGAATGAGCGCGCGCGGCATGGCTGCGAAGTCGCCGTGCGCGGCTGTAGTGCTTGAAGCAGAACGGTGGACTTACCTCAGCCAACAAACGCGGTTGGTTCGCTTTCGGATTAGAAACTACCCGATTTATTTCACCGCCGTGATTCAAAAGTTAGGTTGCACATGAACCGTCCGAGCCACTTTTTTAACGTAGAATCAGCGGACCAACTATTTGGCCTACTAAAAACGGTTGCGAGCAGCCTAGCAACTTCGGAGGAAAAACGGACGGAAGATTTTCTTCTATTGATTTTTGGCCTTACTCACCTGCGGGAATGGATAGCACCGGATTACGACTGGAAAGAGCGCGGGCCGGTAACGCCCGAAGAACACTTCTTCCAGGACATATACAAGTTTGATGAATTCAAGTTGCTTAAAGCGCTTTGTAACTGCTCGAAACACATGTGTGTGACCGATCACGCAATGGGAGCGCTATACAAATCGGTTAAGGACACCGCGTCTAGTGGAAATTCGGTTTCGAAATCTGACCGCCGTCTAGTAGGCTATTTCGCCGACGGTAAAGATGTTGAGGACGTAATTCGTGCTGTCATTAAGTTTTATGAGGAGAAATGGTTCCGAAACGTTGGGGGCGTTCAGAATGCAACCTAACCTTGCGCTCAACCGGACGCGCGCAACAACGGGGCGCGCCGGTTAGCTAGTTCGTTAGGCAAATGACTACGGACGTCGCGTGTATGTCGTACTTCTCGATGTGCCCAGCGTACGCTGCTCGGTCGATGGGCGAAGTCCGGAGAGGCGGGTGATGGGAGACTGGCTATGGAGGGCTTCGGCTGCTGCCGCTGGGCGACTGGTCGCCTGGTTAATTATCACTTTGTTTACTGCAGCAGGGCTTACCGTTGCAATGAGAGCTTCCTGGGAGTACTTGCGAGGCGCACCATGGCCTGTCTTATTGCCGGTGTGTTTCGGTGTGCTCGCAATGTTTCTCGTGATCGCCTTTCTGGTTGCTGCCTATCTCTACTCGCCAATTGGCCCTGGGATCTACGGCTCAAAGTACCTCCTTTGGTACAAAAGTTCGATTCGAAAGGTGTCGTGGAACTTTGCCCAGGTCCTCGGTGGAAGCAGCGGTGCGGGGCATCCAGTTGTCATCCACACGTTCCAAGCGGAATTCAAGGTGAACTGGGGAGAAGGAATAGCCCCGAAGAGGGCTTTCCTAGAATGCAAGAAGACGGGTGCGCGCCAAGACGTACTACTAAGCCCGCTAGACTCCTATGTGAAGGCCGAGGCCGTTGCGTTCGTTCCTAGCGGACGATGGTTTCAATGCCAGAGCCCCTTTGGAGGAATGACGAAGGAGTCGTTCTTTCAGAAGTACGATGGCTTCCGATTCGTGTTCGAGTACGACGACAAGGTGTTTTCTCGACGCTTTTCGAGAAGAGAGCTTGAGGAGTGGATGGCCAGATTTTGGCGATACTCCAATCGGGGCCCCGAAGCCAAAGGCACGCTCCGGGTTGGTTAGCGCGCGCGAACACGGTGAGTCGGAGTCAGGCTTTGCAATGAAACATGGTTGTTCAATTACACAGTGATGAATGTGTTATCGCACAACCTGCCCAAAGAGCACCTTTGGAAATTATTTTGACTGCATTACAGTACCGTTAGCCGAACGGTGAAGAAATATGACCAATCACTTTCAGACATTTGACAGTGTGGGATTGCAACGCCTGACCGCGACTTCACTACGCTTTCCGCTTGACTTCCCGCACCCGCGCTGATACCGCGCCCGCCGTGGGCAGGATTTCGGGAGAGGCGCTGGGCTGGTTGCCCAACCCCAGTTCGCAGTGGCTCTCCTCACCCAGCTGCCCAGCCATGCGTTTTCCAAGTTCCTATTTGTTAGCTATTGCGCGCTGTCGTGGCGCCCCGTGGGCCCCAGGCCGCAGATCGAATTGCCTATCGCTTCGAGCGGGAGCATAATCCCTCGCAATCTCTTGAACTTGAGCTGCTTCGGTCTAAGCGCAACCTCAGGAAGGCTGCCATGAACAGAGCGACCGCTTGTAAGCTGACGGTGACGATTTCTTTAATGGCAGCCGCGGGCTCGGGAGGGCCCACAACGACTTCCACTCCTGAAGAGATTTGCGTATACGGAGATGTTAGTTCTCGCGTGGATGAGTGTGGTGAAGATTGCTACGATCACACGCATACTTTTTCTACAACAATCAAAGGGAAAGTGTTCGAATGGGAGGGTCAAACACGTAGCGAGGGGTCCCGTGGATGGTATACATACAACCTGTATCGGTGCTGTAGTGTATCGTGCAGTAATCTTAAGCTCGCCGAGTCTTTGCAGTGCAACGGCATAACTGTTCCCCCCAAACCTATTGAGCATTACCGACTCGCTTTCTGCGGCGGCGACGCCGATAGAACCTGCTGCGACGCGCTGAAGCAGGCGGGCAAGACGGCCGACGATGCCGTCCGAACCGATGCCGACGTCTATAACAAAGCAGCGGCATCCGCGGCCAACGCCGAGTCCCTAAGGAACAAGCTCGGACCGCAGCTAAATAACCTCAAGGGTCAATCTTGCGCCAAGGGAATCGACGAGGCCATCGACACCCTGAACTCCCTTGATCCGCAGAACTCGACGAGACTCGAGGAGCGAATGAAGATGGCTCGAATTGCCATCAAGCTCGATGCGATGGCGGCGCAGTCTTGCGGTGTGCCGGTTTCCGGGACTTCGCCCACGCGGCAGCCGAAGTGTCCAGATGGGCGCTCGCCCGATCCGGGCGCGGAAGCGGCCGCAGATCAGATAAAAGACTCGCTGAAGCAGGCCATCGACGATGCCGAGAAAGATCTGACGGGCAGCGAAACGATCCAACGAATCAGGGACCTTAAAAAGGCTCTCGGTTTCTGGGATCAGATCAAGAATGCGAGCTGCATCCCGCCGAACGTTCTCAGTCTGGTCCAGGCGGTTCTCTCAGGCCGGAGCGACGTCTGCACCAACATGTGCCACGAGACGGCCAAGTGGTACTCGTCAATGAGCGGCAATCCGTCATGGACCGTTTTCTTCGAAGCATGCGCGGCCGGCTGTCTGTAGATTCGCCACCCCGTGGCCGTTAACAATTCGTCCAGTGATCCTGGCGATCCACGCGAGAACGTAGAAGAGAATGACGTAGATGCGTCCCACGATGGCCAGAACTCCAGCGACCACCAGAGCGACCGGGACAGCGGAAAATCCCAAAAGTGCTTCACCTGCTGGACGCATGCCGCGGATGTCGAGCACGTTCAGCGCGTTTGAGAGGAAGGCGATGAGAACCAGGGGCACAACCCATCGGTGCCGATGCCTGCCGACAATGCGATGACGGATGAGACTCGTGACGTAGAGTGAGGTCGAGGCCGGCGATTTTCGAGCATGTTCAGCCAGTTCCTCAAGCTGTTTCCACGGACGGAGTTCTATGCGGCAGCCATCGAGGCGTTGGAGCAGGCCCTCGAGAATGTGCGCGTCGAAGCGCCGCTGACAGTCAAGCCGTTTCTCCACGTCACCCAGCCCGCCAAGTTCTACGGGGACTATACGCCGCGCGCCAACGCCGTCTTCCAGAACATCGGAGTGGTCGTAACATCTGAGGGGGCAAGTCTTGACAATTATCACAGGTCGCTTCGCTTTCGGATTAGAAACCACCCGATTTATTTCACCGCCGTGATTCTCTTTGAGGCGTGCCTTAAATCAAGACCTTGGACCTTGCCCGTCCAGATTAGGCCGCGTAGGATGCCGGCTTATATGGCAGAATTGAAATCGAATTTAAAGTTGGGCGCCCACCACATTGACTGGAGGTTTGAGCGATGCCTGACGACTGTTCGTGTGGAGAGCCACTTCGAGAGTCTGTCGTGATGACAGTTGGAAGCAAAAGGCTGAAGAGTTGTCCTGAATGCTCCGGGCGCGCGGGGCACCACGTGTTTTACGATGAGGCGAGCTTTGGTGTGCGAAACATGGGCGGCGGGCGAGTAATAGTCCAGTCCTGGTGTCCCGCGTGTCGCGGCGGCATGCCGCCGGATGGACCTGCTGCGTTCGAGTGTTAGTAGGTTCCGAGGCCTTAACGCAGCCCTTAGAGGCATTGAAGGAAAAAGGCTGATGTACCTGGACTGATCCCGAAAATGAAGTTCAATAGAGAAAAATTCAAGACGCTTGTTCACTACATCTGTAGGGAATGCCGAGAACCATCCAAGCTTGGTAAGACCAAGCTTCATAAGATTCTTTGGCTCTCGGATGTACAGAACTATCTGTTGCGCGCCGCGCCCCTAACTGGCGAGCGGTATATCAAATTGAAATTTGGGCCATGCGCAGATCACCTTGATTCTATTCTGGATGAGCTACGAGCAGAGGGCTTGTTACACATCGAAAGAACGGAGCATGAGGGCTACGATCAATTTGAGTTTTACGCTAAGGGCGAGCCCAATAAGGGCCTATTTACAGAAAAGGAACTCGCCACTATTAACGACCAGATGAGGTTGGTTATCGAAGATCATACCGCTGGAAGCATCAGCGATAGATCGCACGACGAAATCTGGAGAATGGCGATTATGCGGGAGGAAATCCCGTATCAAGCATATTTGGTTAAGCGCTTTGCAAAACCTTCGAAAAAGGATCTTGATTGGGCAAATGCTGAGATACGCAGGATTCAAGGACATGAGTAATGTCTCCAAGCGGGCCGTATGCAAGAACAATTATTGAGGCCGAGCTTGTAGCGAAGCGCATAGATGAAGCAGCAAAGAAGACGGAAAATCTTGCAGACCTGTACGAGTACGGCATCAAGTGGAAGATTGCTAGAAGGCCGGACTCTGGTAACAAAGTATCGGACTCAGACTACTATCTTGCCAAGTCGTATTCTTGGGCGCCTGGCGGCGTCCCCTCGGTAACTGTTCTATATCGTTTTGACGATAATCATGTCTACATCGAAAGCTCAAAAATTGACTGGCCGAAAAAGTGAGAAGGATAAGCGGCTTAATTTAGTGCTGGAAGCCTCGCTCAATACGTCGCCACAGACCAAGAAAACATCCCGGACGAAATGAAGAGATCCGCCCACGAACGATCAGATCAGAAAATCAAAAAGTCTTTGCCAGAAGCAGCAATGAACGGAGCACTTCGACCTCCCCTAAAATGGGCGGGCGGGAAACGGTGGCTCGTGTCGCATCTAAAACCAATCTGGGGGCCACACAGCAAACGGCGACTTGTCGAGCCGTTGTGCGGTGGTCTGGCAGTAACCCTGGGCCTTCTTCCAAAGCGAGCACTTTTGAATGACATTAACCCGCACGCAATCAATTTTTATCGGTGGCTCCAAGCCGGACTCAGAATTCGGATTGCCATGCGAAACGATGCGGAGCTTTATTACAGCCATCGTAATCGCTTTAACGACTTGGTCGCTAACGGCGGGGCCAACACATGCAAGGCGGCTGAGCTTTTCTACTACCTAAATCGGACCGGCTATAACGGCCTATGTCGGTTCAATCGTACCGGACAGTTCAATGTGCCATTTGGGCAATATCGCTCTATTGGGTACAAGAGGGACTTTTCAGGGTACAAACAGGTTGTATCTCGCTGGGATTTTCTCTGTGGGAATTTTGAGTGCGTCCGCCTCAATTCAAAAGATTTCGTATATGCCGACCCACCCTACGATGTAGAGTTTACACACTACGCGAAAGAAGGATTTTCTTGGGATGATCAGGTGCGCCTGGCGGAATGGCTCTCAAAACACAAAGGCCCAGTAGTCCTTTCAAATCAAGCCACGCCGCGCATTTTGAAACTCTACAAGAAGTTGGGCTTCAAGATTAAGGTTGTGGATGCCCCGCGCCGGATAAGCTGTACGGGCGACCGTAGTCCTGCCAAAGAGGTCATTGCGACCAGGGGTATTGATGCCTAGAAACACGGGCACAGGCTGGGTGCTCGAAAGCATGATCGGCCCAGCATTACAGATGGGCGGCTATAAGGCCACGAGACAAAAGCAGATTGGACCTAGACCTAGCGGAAGACGCCACGTCGTTGATTACCTAGCAGTGAAAGGTGATAAAAAATTACTTGTTTCCTTGAAGTGGCAGCAGGTATCAGGGACAACGGAGCAAAAAGTTCCGTTTGAAGTGATTTGCCTTGTCCATGCCATGAAGCAAGATCCAAATAATTATTCAATGGCGTATCTGGTGCTGGGCGGCGACGGATGGTCTCTTCGGGATTTCTATGTTAATGGTGGCTTAGCAGAATACATAGACTACGAAGACTACGTGCGAATTGTAACGTTAGAGCAGTTTGTGGCGCTTGCGAATAAGGGCTCCCTATAACAAACTTTTTCAAGTGTCCAATCGCCTTGAATTTTCGTTGTTGCGCGAGGAGGCGGTGGCCAATGAGCGGGTGGCCTCGGCTTTCAAGGTCTTGTTCATGCGCTCATGGCGCCCGTTCTGTTGGGGTGTGCCGGGTTCGATGAACTCGAGCAACACGTTCGCCAGACGATACACTGGCTTTGATTGGGAAACGCCGAAACGAAAATGCGAGCGTCACCACCCCTCCTTGGGCCCTTCTCGCTATTGTCTAACTGTTGATTGGAGAGTCTCTCAGTTTCCGATAACCCCCAACATTGTTGCCATCACTCGCACCTTTTCGCCTAACGATTGATGTGGCGGATCAGCTGCGTTGTGATGCAGCACGATGAGCGTCTGATCATCCTCTGCTGGGCGATTACCGCTAAACGTGGCGACTGCATCGCGCACCATGGAGTTGATCATCTCGGGATGGTCCACATCCAACGTTCTAACCAGTGCCAGTAATCCATGTTCGCCGAGTCGTTGCCCATTTGGATCGCTTGCTTCGATTAGCGAGTCGGTGAAAATCAGCACCAGATCGCCCCGATCCAATTTCACCGCAAACTGTACGTAATGGGTGGGCTCAATCACGCCAAGCGGCAAATTGACCGCGCGCAGAGCCCGCCCCTCAATCTCTTGATCCAGAAACGCCCAAGTGCGTGATCGGGCGCGGTACCAGAGGGGTCTCGGATGGCCGGCATTGCAAATGATCAGGTGATCCGTGGGGGCGAAATAGGTCGTGAGCAGGGCAGTCGCATAGGAGCCCGCTTTGCTGAGGTTGGAAAACTCGCGATTGATCGCTTGGGCAAAGCGCGTCTGGTCGAGCGTATTGATGTGCTTTCGCATGAGCTTGCGAAGTCGCAGTGCAAGATCCCCGATGCGCTCCCCATGGCCCGAAATGTCGGCAACGGCGAACCGTGAGATTTTCCCTGCCCCGCACATAGACACATAATGAACATCGCCCCCCTGGCCAGCACCCGCGAACGGCTGGGCGAAGATCCAGGCATCAAAGCCGGGTACCGAAAAGGCACTCTCAACACCCTCGTTGCCGCCCCAGACCTCCATGCACTGAAGGTTGTGAACGGCGGGATCGGCTGACTGGTGCGTGGCAGATGACATTGACATAGATAGGTAGGGGAGACTCTCGATAAGCTGTCTGCCCTTTGTTCGAGCGTAGGGGATTTCAAAGCACAGTGCAAGCAAGTCACTGGACATTCCTCAGAGTGAGGCGCTAGTTGGGGTCAGCGACCGTGCGGGGCTGGTATTTAAAATTCATCGGGTGCACGATTCAGTCTTCCATTTGAGCGGGTCAACCTCGGGAGGGGCCTATGGCAGAGACGTATGATGCGATCGTCATTGGCACGGGGCAGTCTGGCCCGTCCCTTGCCGAGAGGCTAACTCAGGAAGGCATGAAGGCAGCCATCGTTGAGCGCAAGCGATTTGGCGGCACCTGCGTTAACGTCGGGTGTATCCCGACCAAGACCTTGGTGGCAAGCGCCCGCGCTGCTTACGTGGCGCGCCGCGCTGCGGATTTTGGCGTCATAACGAACGGGCCGATCGAGGTTGACATGAAACGAGTCAAGGCGCGCAAGGATGAGGTGGTGAAAGGATCAAATGAGGGTGTGAAGAATTGGCTCAAGAGGATGCCCAACCTCACGGTCTATGAAGGTCACGCGCGCTTAGAAGGGCCCAACACGGTTTCAGTGAATGGGCAATTGCTTGAAGGCGAATGGATATTCATCAATGTCGGGGGACGGGCCTTGATACCGGATATGCCAGGACTGCACCAGGTTGACTACCTGACTAACTCCAGCATGATGGAAGTCGACTTTCTACCCCCGCATCTGGTCATTATCGGCGGGAGCTATATTGGACTTGAGTTTGCCCAGATGTATCGCCGCTTTGGCAGTCGGGTTACAGTGGTCGAAAAGGGAGAGCGGCTGATTGCGCGTGATGACGAGGACGTATCGGGAGCCGTGAAGGAGATCTTGGAGCATGAAGGCGTTGACATTCGCCTAAATGCCGAGTGCATGAAGGTAGAGAAACGCGGCGATGGAGTAGCAGTCAATCTTTCTTGTGAGATGGAGCCGCGCGAGATCATCGGATCCCACCTCCTGTTAGCGGTGGGACGCCGTCCCAACACCGATGAGTTGGGCCTTGAGAAAGCCGGCGTTAAAACCGACGCACGCGGATATATCGTCGTGGATGACCAACTCAAGACGAACGTGCCCGGCATCTGGGCGATGGGTGATGTTAACGGTCGCGGAGCATTTACCCATACCTCCTATAATGACTACGAAATCCTCGCTGCCAATCTGTTCGACAGTGGCAACCGCAGGATCGTAGACCGGATCACGGCCTATGCGCTCTACATCGACCCGCCGCTCGGGCGTGCGGGAATGACAGAACGTGAAGTACGCGCGTCAGGCCGCAAGGCGCTGGTTAGCAAAATGATGATGACCGACGTTGCTCGCGCCATCGAACGCGGTGAGACCCAGGGATTTATGAAGATCTTGATTGATGCACAGTCCCACAGGATCCTCGGGGCGGCGATCTTGGGCATTGGTGGCGATGAGATCGTTCATTCCCTGCTTGATGTGATGTACGCCGATGCGCCCTATACGGTGATACAACATGCCATGCACATCCATCCCACGGTGACGGAGCTCATCCCCACAATGCTGGGCGATCTCAAGCCCTTTCAGTAGGTAAAAGCCCCGGTGGGCGGATCCTTAGGATCGCCATAGAGCCTTAGATCATAACGTTGCAACTTTTCACCTCTCGCCGCATGAGGTCATCATCTTTATTGCCACTCGCTTTGGAGAAAGACATGAAAATCAGCGCGCGAAATTGCCTGAAAGGAAAGATCATAAAGATCGTTCACGGTGTAGTTAACACGGAAGTGATAATCCAATTGCCTGGCGGGACTGAGATCGTATCCGTGATCACAAAAACGGCTGCGCAGAGACTAAAACTTGCTGAGGATGAAGAGGTTTACGCCGTTATAAAGGCAAGTAGTGTCATGATCGCGACGGAGTGACGCGACCGGTGCTGTAGCCATGATCGACAGGTATGCCAATTTTGCGGCATTGAGCGAACGGGAGCTTGAAGGTCGTGATTACCGAATACATCTTCGTCTTGGCTGGTCAACGATCGCAATTGTTGCGCCCCATGGAGGCGGCATTGAGCGGGGTACCATGGAGATTGCCGATGCAATTGCTGGCAGAGAGCACATGTTTTATTGTTTTGAAGGTACCAAGACGAAACGCAATCACGAGTTACATATCACAAGCGATAATTTTGATGAACCTCGATGTCTCGCAGCAATCAGCCAGGCAGAGGAAGTCATCGCCATTCATGGAGCCAAGGGAAATGACCTGACAGTGTACGCAGGCGGGCTAGACATCGAGCTGAAGAAGGAGATCCTGGAAGCGCTAACGAGGGAGGGCTTTGCCGCGGCAAATGATCCTAGCCCGAGGCGTCAGGGCAGGGGCTTAAGCAATATTTGCAATCGGGGCGGATCTGGTATGGGGGTGCAACTAGAACTTACAAAGGGGCTTAGAAGAACAATGTTTGCCGATCCCAATCCGGGCGGCTGCACATCACCGACGGCAGTATTTGACAGCTTTGTCTCGGCAGTTCGGATGGTTCTCTTGAATGAGAAAGTTGCAAAGCCTTATTAGGCGTCAAGGGGCTTGAACCGACGATGAAGCGGATTTGTGTATTCTTGGGCTCAAGTTCAGGAGCACAACGTGGCTACCTAGAAGCGACGCGTGATCTTGGGCGAGAGCTTGCCCGGCGGCAACTTACACTCGTCTATGGGGGCGGCAATGTCGGCCTCATGGGAGAGCTCGCGAAGACCGTTCTCAAGGAGGGGGGCGAGGTCATAGGCATCATTCCGCAGCCTCTGATGGAGAAGGAGGGCAGGCAGATCGGGCTTTCCGAACTGCGGGTCGTTGCATCCATGCATGAGCGCAAGGCTCAGATGTCAGAACTGGCGGATGCATTTATAGTCCTCCCTGGCGGGATCGGCACACTTGAAGAGTTCTTTGAAGTCCTTAGCTGGGCACAACTCGGTTTTCATGGGAAGCCTTGCGGTGTTCTAAATGTTTGCAACTACTACGAGGGCCTGATCCGGTTCCTTGATCATGTTGTCGCGGAAGGGTTTCTGGAAGAGGAGCACCGGTCAATGCTGCTCGTCGGCGAGACCGCCAGGGAGCTTCTTTCTGAGCTGGCGGCCTATCGATCACCTGCGCTTAAGAGGTGGATTAACCGGCAGCAGATCTGAGATGACATTGCCGAAGGCTCATCTCAGGCCGCATGGGTTTTCTCATTCTCAATGAGCGAGGTCCGTTGAAACCATGGGCTCGGTGAACAGGGACGCGTTCTGTCCCATATAATAAGGTGTCTGTTGCGGGTCCATGACCCCTATGCAGAAGAACGCTCGTTTTATTTCCATCTTGCTCATCGCATCAGCAAAGGCAGCCTGGGCCGACTAGGCCGCGGGCCGTATGGCGTATAAGCATGGGGAGTATGAAGTAGCGGTGGCGGAGAAGTTGACGGCAGTACAACGCCGCGAGGCCCGGAAGTTCTCAAAGAATATCCTCACAAGGTACCACGATGGATTATAAAAAAGCGGCTTACGCCGCGAAGGGAGCACGAGGTACCTTCCCCGCTCACTCACGGGCACGGCTTACGAGATCCGAACTCGAAGCGCCCTTTCTGATTCTAGGCACGCGTGGACGATAGTCACTACTATTCAGGCCGTTGGGCAGTGCGTTGGCCTTTTTCGCCCCAGACGAATTGAAGGCGCGGGCCCAGATCGATTCGAATGTTCCCAGAGATGAAGCGCTCAGGTAAGAGATCAGTAGCGACCATGTACACGAGTATCATGACGAAGCATAGGAATACATAGACAACGACGAGGGGGAAGAAATACCACTGCCCCATTCTTGCCATGTCGAGCAATAAGGCCAAGCAGCTATAGAGGCCGAGCAATATCACAAGATAACCCGGGCCCTTCCAGAGCCATTGTGTAAGGTCGTTAATTCGTGCGCCTGATTTGGAACCCGTCGAGTGAACCCAAAGCTTAATCAAGTAACTTGCGACAACCAACGTAGAGATATAAATCCAAGCTTGTACGAACACACTAAGCCCCTCAGATTGAAATGGTTATGTGAACTAAAGCATAGTAGGTAAACTTTTGCGTTGCTACAAATTTGGCACATAAGCGAGTGTCTCGCGGCTCGTGTGAGATGAGTTAAAAAGAATGACGAGCTTGTCGGAGTTGCATGGCTCTGCCCGGGCAGAAATACCTTTGGCGGCTACGACTTTGCCATTAACGGCATCACGTGTGGATTGTATTGAAAAGGGACAGTTCGTGTTCGATACTTAAGTTTGCTTCGCTCAACACCGCAGACTCCGTGACCTGATTGGCGCTTGCGCAGGGGTGTAAGTAAAGATGGGATATCCCACTGATTTTCGCAACAAATACTTCTTCCTTTTGGATGCGGATCGGATCCCTGACGCCTGATGAAGAGAAATCCGAAAAAAGCGCGTCAGGGCTCAGTGAATGATAGCAAGGTTAGAATAGGGATCATTGGGGCTGGTAGAGGTGGATACGGGCTTCTTCAGGTCCTAAAGGATATCCCTGAAGTCGATGTCGTCGGCATTTGTGACATCAATCCAGCTGCGCCCGGATTCGTTGAAGCGAAACAATTGGGAATTCCCACTTACTTGGATCTCGACTTGATGTTACGCGAGCAGCCTATCAGTTGGCTAATCAATGTCACACATAAGTCGCTTACTCAGCGCCATATTTTAAGTCAGGATCTTAAGGGAGTAACAGTCATCGATGGGCATATTGCCGAATTAATTTGGCTTATCCTGTCAGCTATCTACAATCAAATTCATCTAGACAAAGCAAAGAAGCGTTCCTCGAAAGACCATGTCAAGGTCCTGTATACCTTGGCGTGGGATATCATTCAGCAGGTCGTTGATGTTGGGCAGCCAATTCAAACCGAGTTAGCAAATATTGCTTTTCAAGATCCTCTCACGGGTCTTTATAGTCGGCGCCTTTTCATGCAGTTTTTGGATCGGGAGATCAGCGGGTCAATTCGTGAAGTGCAGCCGTTTGCACTCGTCATTATTGACATTGATCATTTCAAGTCTGTCAATGATCAGTTTGGGCACGATGCGGGCGACCAAGTATTAAGGCAGTTCGCGGACTTGCTTAACGCCTCGCACAGGACGAGCGACTTGGTGGCACGTTACGGGGGCGAAGAATTCATCGCCGTTCTACCCAACACAACTTTACACGCCGCCTGCATGTGGGCAGAACAGTTACGGAAACAAGTCGAGAAAAGGCTAGTGACGCCGGAAGGCGGTCCGATAACGATAAGCCTAGGCGTGGCAACCTTTGATCCGGATAAATATCCGGAGCGTCCTGAGCAGCTTGACAGTACCTCTATGAAGGATATTAGAAAGAAACTGTTGCAGCAGGCTGACCACGCTCTGTATGAAGCCAAGGGAGGCGGGAGGAATCGAGTGATCGCGTTTACACCCGCAGAAGCAAGTGCGGGTGGCGTGGTAGTCTCACGAACTCGATGAGCAATTACAGTGGCTTCTCTGCTTAATGATTTAGACCATGTCGATGAATGGTTTTGCCCTGCAGCCGCTCGCTAACGCTCGCCGCCAAGCAAAATACTCTTTGCGATTTTCTTTTTGCGCGCCCCCCTAAGGACGACTTCAAGTTTTTCTTTGGCCGCAAATTATTTTTTTAATCAATTGGTAACCGACCAGCAAGCTGGATCGAAATTATCTAGTCAATCTTCAAATTTCCAGGCAGGATTCCATGCTACTTCCCACAGGTGGCCATCTGGGTCTTGAAAATAACCGGCGTAGCCACCCCAAAAAGTTTTTTGTGCCGGTTTGATAATTTTTGCTCCGGCTTTTTTCGCTTGTGCCATAGCAGCATCAACTTCTTTTTTACTGTTTACAGTTTGGCCAATGCTCAATTCAGTCGAGCTCGGCGGCGTTTGCGGAATGTTCGCATCATGAGCGAGACTTTTTCTCGGGTAAAGAGCCAGCTTGAGACCATTTTGTAAGTCAAAGAATACTACTGCGCCGTATTCGAATTCTTGTCCGACGACTCCTTGCGTCTCGAAGCCGAGACCGTCCCTATAGAATTTCAGGGATTTTTTCAGATCATCTACGCCTATCGTAAGGACTGTAATTCGTGGTTTCATAAAATTATTCTACCAATTCTCCATTGGAGCATAATGCTTTGGCGGCAAATTTTTTGACGATTCGGGTTCAAATTCTAATCCTACTCATTGCCGAGCGTTTTATTTCCGCTTGAAGATGACGAGTTTGTAGCCATTGGGGTCGCGGACAACGAATTCTCGGTTGCCCCAAGGCCAATCTCGCGGCTTGCTTGAGGGTTTTAGCCCTTTGGCAGTCAAGCTCTTGTAGGCTTCATCGACGTTGTCGACACTGAGATAAAGAAATTGCCCGGCACCTTTGTTTTTTAACTTGGCCTCATCCTTAAATCCTGGCTTGTCTTCTCTGTCGCTTTGTAAGAAATCAATCCAAAACCAATTAATATACCCGGTTGCATGGGTAGGTTTGTTTTTCTTGAAGGTAAAACCAAGAGCCTTGTAGAATTTTACAGTTTTAGGAACGTCTTTCACATAACAGATGATCCCGGCAGCGCTTTTTAATTTCATAGACATAGTGATTGTTTTTTAATTTAACCCTCACAAATCTCTTTGAGTTTCGCGAGAGCTTTCGGCCAGCCGTCGGTAAACATTTTCTCCCATTCCGGGGTTGTATTGATTTCGATAGCAAGTTCCGTCACACCGTCCTTTTCAGTGAATGTATAGCTCTCGGTGGAACCGATCCATCCTTTTGCGACATCGCTTTCCCGATCCTCACTGCCATCGGAATTTATAACGGCAATGTGGTTCGCCAAAATAAATTCATTCTGCCTAAGGTCTACGATTGTGACCAGCGTGCCGCCTTGGTTATCGCCCCCAATAAATTTCATCTTTGTTCCCTTTTTCCACCCGCCCTCATAATACGATCCTGGCCATGACACATTGACCCACTGTTTATACGATTCTGGATCAAGCATGGTCTTCCAAACCTTTTCTCTTGACGCGTTAATAGTGGTTGAAAAATGGAGTTTTTTCATAGTTTTCAGATCATCATCATTTTTGTAATTTTATTTGACCTTTGCCTTTTATTATTTGGTGTGCAAACCAGCGAGGCTGTTTCCCTTTTAGCATTGAGCAATACTACTTCATGATCCGATAGTTAGTCTCGATCATACCGTTCGGGTGGTCGGTGACGTTTATCTTTTCAAGCTCAATATGGCGTTTGGTTAGATTGTGAAACAGGCGAATCCCTTTGCCTATCAGTATTGGCGCGATTGTGATGCGCATTTCGTCTACAAGATCTTCATTGAGAAATTGCTGGAATACGTTGGGACCGCCGAAAAGATAAATCCACTTGTCTCCAGCGGTCTCGCTCGCTTGCCGGTGCGCATCCTGTATTCCAGTGCTAACGAATCGGAAATCGGCGTCGTGGGAAAGATTTGCCGGAACACTTTCACATAAGACAAATATAGGGGATGGTCCGTATGCTTCGTTTTTAAACCACCCTTGCGCGATCCCGAGTTCGTAGGAGCGCCTGCCCACGATGATAGCGCCGACTTGTGAGGTGAACGTGCTTAAATCCCATTTGGCCGACCCTGTGGGCCGCTTGTGGATTTTATGGAGCCAATCCATTTCATCATGCTCGCCAGCCACAAAACCATCAAAGGTCATCACTAGATTTAGTACTGTTTTTGACATTTTATTGTTCTTGCTCCGCCATTAAATCATCAAGCGACATGTCGAGCGGAGCAGTCAATTCCGAAAAAGTTAGTTGTGGTGCCGAGAGAGAGACTCGAACTCTCACGGGGTTGCCCCCACCAAATTTTGAGTCTGGCGCGTCTACCAGTTCCGCCATCTCGGCATGATCCCCTGCAGTGGATAGGAAACCAAGTATAGGGAAACACGCTTGCTGATAAAACCAGCGGTTCACGCGGCAACAGAGGTCGACGGCCTTGTCAAGTAGTTAGTGCTTTTTCTATACGCTCTGGGACGACGCTGGTTGTCTGATAATATCGAGCGCCATGCGCCGGAGCGATTTCTATTACGCGCTTCCACGTCACCTGATCGCGCAGTATCCGTCTGCGAACCGGCGTGATAGCCGGTTGCTGTATCTCGACGGGGCGACAGGCGGTATGCAAGATCTCCATTTCGCTCAGTTACTTGAACTGATTAAACCCAATGATCTCCTTGTTTTTAACGATACCAGGGTCATTCCGGCACGGTTATATGGGCGTAAAGGGACGGGTGGACGACTTGAAATCTTGGTGGAACGTATTTTGGGTCCGCGACGCGCCCGAGCCCAGGTGCGCTCAAGCCACTCGCCAAGGCAAGGATCGACAATTTGGCTTGAAGGCAATCTCGAGGTTGAAGTCATTGGGCGAGGGGATGAATTCTTTGAATTGCAGTTTAATGATAGCCGCACCGTTAGTGAGCTTCTTGAGGAATTTGGGCATATTCCGCTGCCACCTTATATTAATCGGGCAGACGAACGCTTGGATAGGGAGCGTTACCAGACAGTTTATGCGCGCCATCCCGGTGCGGTTGCAGCACCGACCGCAGGGTTGCACTTTGATGAAGCACTCATCGCGTCGTTGGGGCAGATGGGCGTTGGTCTCGTTTTTATAACTTTGCACGTGGGTGCGGGCACTTTTCAGCCTGTACGCGTTGGCAACCTTCGGGATCACAGACTGCATAGCGAATACATTAACGTCCCTGGATCCGTGTGTGAACATGTGCGCGTGGCCCGTGAGAACGGGGGGCGAATCATCGCCGTCGGGAGCACATCAGTCCGAGCATTAGAGGCTGCCTCATCGGGGGGGAAGCTAAAGCCCTATGAAGGCGAAACAGACATCTTTATCTATCCGGGTTATAAGTTTGCCACCGTAGATGCCATGATCACGAATTTCCACCTGCCGGAGTCGACACTTTTGATGCTGATTTGCGCCTTCGCAGGACGCGAAAATGTTTTAAAGGCGTACCATCATGCTGTTGAGAAACACTATCGGTTTTACAGTTACGGTGACGCAATGTTTATAACACCGTCGAGACCTGCGTCATGATGGCTGGAAGAAGCCAGTTCTCGCTCGAGAAGTGCGATGCGATTTGAGTTGCTTACGAGTGATGGAGCTGCCCGCCGCGGCCGTCTTCACTTTCTGCGCGGTACTGTAGAGACCCCTGTCTTTCTGCCGGTGGGGACCTACGGCACTGTTAAATCGATCACGGCGGAGGAACTTAAGGAACTGGGTACGGAACTCATTCTCAGCAATGCGTTTCATTTAATGTTGCGGCCTGGCTCGGAGGTTATTGCGGCGCTCGGGGGACTTCATCGATTCATGCATTGGAGTGGGCCGATACTGACGGACTCCGGCGGTTTTCAGGTCTTCAGTCTGGGTGATACACGCGAGGTGTCAGAGGCTGGTGTCAGCCTGCGTTCACCTATCAATGGCGACAGGGTATTCATTGGACCGGAGGAGTCCATGGCGGTCCAGCGCGCGCTGGGGGCTGACATCGCCATGGTCTTTGATGAGTGCACATCCTACCCTGCCAGTGAGAGTGAAGCCCGCGCCTCGATGGAACGATCCCTGCGCTGGGCCGCGCACTGCCGGGCGGCTTACCGCGACAGCCCCGCGGCGTTATTTGGTATCGTCCAAGGCGGAATATTCCAGCACCTGCGCGACGCATCGCTCGCCGGGCTCCTGGATATGGGCTTTGATGGATATGCGATCGGTGGCTTGTCTGTTGGTGAGGCCAAGGAGGAGCTGTTTGACATTCTCGGTCATACGGTTCCCAAGATGCCCGTGGACAAACCGCGCTATCTGATGGGTGTTGGGACGCCGGAAGACCTGGTTCAGGCGGTGCGGCGGGGCATTGACATGTTCGACTGTGTGTTGCCCACGCGTAACGCACGCAACGGGCAGCTGTACACGGCGAACGGTATTGTGCGGATCCGCAACGCATGTTACCGCCAGGATCCGGCCCCGCTAGACGAGGCCTGTCCGTGCTACGTCTGTCGCAACTATACTCGAGCCTATCTGCATCACCTGGATCGGGCTGGTGAAATCTTGGGCGCACGGCTCAATACGCTGCACAATCTCCACTATTATCTTGCCCTGATGGGCTCCTTGCGTGACGCCATTGTGGCGCACAGGTTGGATAAGTTCGTGGCAGAATTTTTGGGCAAACGCACTCAGACTGATCGAGCTATGCCATAATAACCTGTTCTTGGAAGGCAAGTCAGGAACCAATGAGATCGTTGATTGCAGATGCCTGGGCACAGGGAGCATCGGCGCCCAGCGGTTTGGGTTGGGTGGAGTTTATCCCACTCATCCTGTTATTTGTGGTGTTCTACTACTTGTTGATTCGACCGCAAATGAAGCGGGCCAAGGAGCATAAGCAGATGGTGGAGGCGCTCAACAAGGGTGATGAGGTTGTAACGAATGGTGGACTCCTCGGATGTATCCTCGATGTCGGTGATCACTTCATCGTCTTGGAGGTGGCTAAGGGGATCGAGGTTAAAGTGCAGAAGAGTGCTGTTGCCGCTACGGTACCTAAAGGGACTACCAAAACGCTCTGAAAAGAATGAAGAAAACACGCCTCATATGGTGTAAGTCGTCTCAATGAATCGCTACCCCCTGTGGAAGTATCTGCTGATTGTCATCGTGATTGCAGCTGCCGTCATTTTTGCGCTGCCGAATCTTTATGGCGAAGACCCAGCGGTGCAGATCTCACCCGCCCGTGCCGCCGAGATCGATGAGGCGTTGCAGGAGAAGGTTCGCGCTGCCCTGGACGCTGCCGGGATTGTGCCACTCGCAATCGAACGCGATGGGCGCCGCTTGTTAATCCGCTTTCGAGATACGGAGAGCCAGTTAAAAGGCCGCGACCTGCTCAGTCAGGCTCTAGGCGCTGGCTATGTGGTCGCCTTGAACCTGGCGCCTGTCACGCCCGAGTGGCTAACTGCCCTGGGTGCGAAGCCGATGTTCCTCGGGCTTGACCTTCGTGGTGGCGTGCACTTTCTTATGGAAGTAGATATGAACGCCGCCGTTCGCCAGGCTGAAGAGCGCTATATCTCCGACATTCGTCCTCTGCTCCGTGACAAGAAGATCCGTTACAAGACCATCACGAGGGAAGATAGAGGCGGGATCCAGATACGTTTTCAGGATGCACAGACGCGCGCGGAGGCCGGTCGGGTTATCAAAGATGCGTTTCAAGACCTTGATGTAAAAGAGAACGAAAGTGGAGGCGAGGCGGATCTCCAAATTCAGCTTACCGATAAGTTCAAGAATGAGACACGCAAATTTGCCCTTCAGCAAAACATCACCACCGTTAGGAACCGTGTGAACGAGCTCGGCGTGGCTGAGCCTGTGGTCCAGCAGCAGGGTGAGAGCCGCGTCGTCGTGCAGCTCCCTGGGGTGCAGGATACCGCGCGCGCCAAGGAAATCTTAGGCGCGACAGCCACGCTGGAA
Source organism: Gammaproteobacteria bacterium (assembly GCA_022614965.1). GTDB lineage: Bacteria > Pseudomonadota > Gammaproteobacteria > JAKEHO01 > JAKEHO01 > JAKEHO01. The sequence continues at coordinate 24,044 of JAKEHO010000012.1, read as the reverse complement.
TTTCGGATGGTGGATCAGGACCACAGCGTCCAGGACGCGGTGGACGGTCGGGTGCCGTTGGGCGCAAAGCTCTATCACGACCGTGACGGGCGGCCGATATTGCTCGACAAACGAGTGATGTTGACTGGGGAATACATCATTGATGCGGCATCCGGCATCGATCAGGTAAGCGGTGGCCCGGCAGTCTTTATCACCTTGGACGGCAAGGGGGCACGTATCTTTTCGCGTGCAACCCGCGATAACGTCGGTAAGCCAATGGCGGTAGTCTTTATCGAGAACAAGACCGAGACGAGAGAGAAAAATGGAGAGCTCATCAAAGTCAAGGGGATCGTTGAAGAGGTGATCAACGTCGCCACCATTCGCGAGGAACTCAGCAAGCGCTTCCAAATAACCGGTCTCGACAGTACTGAAGAAGCCCGCAATTTGGCTTTGTTACTGCGTGCGGGGGCACTTGCCGCACCACTCGAAATCATTGAAGAGCGCACCGTCGGTCCGAGCCTCGGTCAAGACAATATCGATCGGGGATTTAAATCCGTAATCATCGGATTCATGCTCGTGGTTGTTTTTATGGCCTTCTATTATCGGCTGTTTGGTTTGGTTGCGGATCTTGCGCTTGCACTGAACGTCGTCCTTGTCGTCGCCTTATTGTCAATGTTGCAGGCAACGCTCACCATGCCTGGTGTCGCCGGTATCGTGCTCACCGTAGGCATGGCGGTCGATGCCAATGTGCTGATTAATGAACGCATTCGGGAGGAACTGCGCAGCGGAAATTCGCCTCAGGCGAGCATACACGCAGGGTACGATAAGGCATTCTCTGCGATTGCGGATTCCAACATTACGACGCTCATTGCGGGGGTTGTGCTGTTTGGGTTCGGTACCGGGCCCATAAAGGGGTTCGCCGTGACGCTGTCATTAGGCATCGTCACCTCCATGTTTACTGCCATCATGGGGACGCGCGCCGTGATCAATTTGATCTATGGAGGCCGGCGCGTGGAAAAGCTCTCTATTGGATAGGACATTAACTGAGGGATTTTGGGATGGAATTTTTCAGGTCGGCAACCCACTTCGATTTCATGGGCAAGCGCAAGATTGCGTATGCGCTGTCTGGGATCCTCCTTGCGATTTCGGTCTTTTCACTTGCCACCCGTGGGCTCAACTTTGGGATCGATTTTACCGGTGGGACGTTGATCGAGGTGGGGTATCAAGGGCCCGCCGAGCTCGATTCCGTCCGAAAAATCCTTGCCGCTTCGGATTTCGCAAATGCGGTTGTCCAACACTTCGGAACCACGCAGGATGTGCTAATTCGGATCGCGCCCCAGGAAGGGATGAACAGTGCGCAGATCAGCAACCGCATGCTGGAACTGCTAAAAGCCGGCGGCCACGACGTGGAGATGCGCCGCGTTGAGTTTGTGGGCGCACAGGTTGGGGAAGAGCTGAAAGAGGATGGTTCCTTGGCCATGTTGGTTGCGTTGATTGGTATCCTGATCTACGTGACGCTCCGTTTTGAGTCCCGCCTCGCTCTGGGGGCCGTCGCGGCGCTGGTGCATGATGCGACGGCGACTGTAGGATTATTCTCTGTAACCCAGATGAATTTTGACTTGACTGTGCTCGCCGCAATACTTGCCGTTATTGGTTATTCGCTAAACGATACGATCGTTGTCTTTGACCGGGTACGGGAGTGCTTCCGCAAGCTGCGGACCGAAACGCCAGAGGAGGTTTTCAACGTCTCACTGAACCAGACCCTCAGCCGTACGATGATGACCTCAGTTGCAACGTTGTTGGTATTGATTGCGCTGTATATCTTTGGTGGCGAGGTCAATCATGGTTTTGCAATAGCGCTCATATTCGGCATAGTGATAGGCACCTACTCGTCAATCTATATTGCGAGCCCCCTCGCCCTGGTGTTGGGCGTCAGCAGGCGCAACCTCATGCCGGTAAAGAAGGAAGGTCACGAACTCGATAGCCTTCCGTAGAGGGTTTGTCTGTTCCTGGGTTGCAAGCTTTTGGTGAAGCCGCGAGCGCAGCCTGCGGGTTCACCGTGAGCTTCGCTGGCGTAGCGCTCCATCAACCTCTACCGCCGTGGTGATCTGGGCAACCTCCATCACAAGGCGGAAACGGCTTGATCAATACAGATACCGGCGAGGAGGTGTTGTTGTGTTTGACACAGCGTATACCGGTGGGTAACAAGCTCGACGATTCCAAGTCGGCACAGGGCCAATGAAGATCGTAGCAGATAGCCAGATCCCACTTGCACGAGGGGCGTTCAGCACGATGGGTGACGTCTTGCTGGTCCCCGGTCGTGAGATCTCCCCTGACCTTGTGAGCGATGCGGATGTACTCCTTGTCCGCTCGGTCACACCGGTTAACGGTGATCTGCTGGCAAAGAGTCATGTCCGCTTCGTTGGCAGCGCGGCCAGCGGCATTGAGCATGTGGATGTTGGGTATCTTCAAGGACGCGGCATCGGATTTGCTAGTGCCGTTGGCGGTAATGCCAATGCGGTCGCCGAATATGTTTTGAGTGCAATCTTCGCGGTGCTCGATCAGCAGGCATCGACTTTAAGTGGCAAGACAGTGGGTATTGTAGGCTGCGGGCGCGTGGGGTCAGGGCTTCTTGCCAAACTGCGGGCGCTAGGCGTTCCGTGCCTTATCAATGATCCCCCCCTTAAGGAGAAAACCGGTGATGGTCAATATGTTGATCTGAACGCGGTTCTATCGGCCGACATTATTACCTTACATGTGCCGTTGACATGTGATGGAACTTATCCAACGTTTCATCTTGTCGATGAGGGATTTCTTGGTCGGCTTAAACCTCATGCGATTCTCATCAATACCTCACGCGGGGACGTCGTCAATGAAGAAGCCTTGAAAAAGGCGCTGCGTCGAAAAGGCAAACCAACGATCGTGCTCGATGTATGGCAGCACGAGCCGAGGATCGATGCGGATCTGCTTATAAACATTGATATCGGGACACCGCACATCGCGGGTTACAGTGTTGATGGAAAGATTCGAGCGACAGAGATGATCTACGAAGCAACGTGCAGATTTTTCAATGAAACGCCATTATGGGCGGCGAGCAAAGATCTCTCCAAAGCCGCTATGAATGTTCTTCACTTTTCCGATAGTGCTACTGACAATGAGATCTGTCAGATGGCGGTGCTGGCCAGTTACGACGCCCGGGGTGATGCGGCAGCGCTGAAGCAGATGTTGAGGTTGCCACAGGATAGGCGCGCTGCCTATTTTGATGCCTTGCGCGATGAGTATTCCTTGCGCAGAGAATTTGGCGCAACCGTGATCCATCTTCCCAACAGCAAGCGTACACTGGCGAGGAGACTCAATGGGGTTGGATTCCGCGTCGATATTCATGAGCCCATGGCGGTGATGTGAAGAAATTACAACAATTATGGTGACCATCGGCACGCCACTCACCTCGAATGCGACCAAGCTGCTCTTGCTGGGTTCGGGCGAATTAGGTAAGGAAGTGGCCATCGAGGCCCAACGCTATGGCGTGGAAGTGGTGGCGGTGGATCGCTACGCAAATGCACCAGCCATGCAGGTAGCCCATCGCTCGCATGTGATCCCCATGCTGGATGGCAAGCAACTGCGTCAGGTTGTGGAAGCGGAGCAACCCACATTGATCGTCCCGGAGATCGAGGCGATCGCGACAGACACGCTGCTTGAGCTCGAAGCAGAGGGCATGACGGTGATCCCGACGGCTCGTGCGGCCCGTCTGACCATGGACCGCGAAGGCATCCGCCGACTTGCCGCGGAGGAGTTGTGCCTGGCAACCTCGCCTTACCGGTTTGCTGATAATGAGGTGGAGTACCGTAATGCTATTGATGCACTCGGTATGCCCTGTGTCGTCAAACCGGTGATGAGTTCCTCGGGCAAGGGTCAAAGCGTCGTACGCAGCGGATCTGAAATTGGTCGCGCTTGGGAGTACGCGCAGGCGGGCGGGCGCAGAAGGGGTGGGCGCGTCATTGTCGAGGGCTTTATTAAGTTCGACTATGAGATCACCTTGCTGACTGTGCGTTATCGCGACGGTACGCGCTTCTGTGCCCCGATCGGTCACTGGCAGGTGGACGGGGATTTTCGTGAATCGTGGCAACCCCAGCCCATGACCCCGGCTACTCGAACAAAGGCGGAGCGGATCGCGAAGACGATCACCGACGCCCTTGGGGGGCGCGGGATTTTTGGTGTTGAACTGTTTATCAAGGGTGAGGACGTCTATTTCAGCGAGATCTCGCCAAGGCCGCACGATACGGGAATGGTCACGCTGATCTCTCAAGATGTGTCTGAATTTGCGCTACACGTACGCGCGATTCTGGGATTACCTATCCCGGAGATCCGCGAGGCTGGCCCCGCCGCGGCGTGCGCAATTCTTGCCGAGGGTGAGTCTAAGGCGGTTACGTATGGGGGACTCGATCACGCCCTGGCAGTCCCTGGCAGCGCGATTCGGCTATTCGGGAAGCCGGAAGTACACGGCAGGCGCCGCATGGGCGTGGCGTTAGCTCTCGGTGACACGGTGGAGGAAGCACGAGTGAAGGCGCGTACAGTAGCCAATGCTGTTCAGATCAATCTGTAGTAATGTGGCGAGGCCGTTTCCTGGCTCAGAGCCCTGGGTCCCAGTGGTTGAATACTACGGCACGACACGAGAAGGAGAAGACCATGCGTATCATGCATACCATGCTTCGCGTCGGCGATTTGGAACGCTCCATCCAGTTCTATACGCAGGTGATGGGGATGAAACTGCTTCGCCGGCAAGAGTACCCAGATAACCAGTTTACTCTTGGTTTCGTTGGCTATGGCGACGAGGCCGATCATGCAGTGCTGGAGCTCACTTATAATTGGGGCCAGCGTAGTTATGAATTAGGGAGCGCATATGGTCACGTTGCCATCGGCGTTGATGATGTTTATGCAACGTGCGACGCTATCCGTAAGCGTGGTGGGAAGGTCGTGCGCGAGGCAGGTCCGATGAAGGGGGGCTCGACCGTCATCGCATTTGTCGAGGATCCGGACGGGTATAAGATTGAACTTTTGGAGGATCGGGGGCGCTGATTGTGGTCGCGCCCATTGCGCTAATGGGGGTTTTCCTGTTCTTCTACGGTGGTGGGAACGGTTTCTCACCGCCCTTCTTAGTCATTGCCCTCTCTTCAGGCGCAAAAAAACAGACGTGTGCACCTTTTAGATGCCGGACTCACGGTGAACACATGAAAGCCCAACAGCAGCAAGCCTAGTGGCGAGGCCCACCGGCGTCCTATGTCATCCTCTCTCCCGGATTGCCCTAGGTGCAGAGCTTCGCACAGGGTTGCGGCACTTTGGTAAGAACCACGATGTCGAATACCAAAGTAATGGGTTCCTGGTGTTGGATTGGTATCTGAACACGGCGCGCGGGCAGCTGCCTCTAATTCGGTTGACGTTGATCGCAGCGTCTCAGAAAATGATTTTTGAAACCTCGCGCAGTAGAACAAATGACTAATCACCGCCTAAGTCCTCAAACGATCAACGATCCGCTCGTCAAGATCCGCGGCGTCACGTTTCGACGCGGTACGCGGTTGATATTTGATAATGTCGATATTGACATAGCGCGAGGGAAGATCACCGCAATTATGGGACCGAGTGGTTGTGGTAAAACTACGATGTTGCGGATTATCGGCGGTCAGTTGCGCCCGGATTCTGGCAGCGTGGTCGTCGATGGTCATGAAGTTCCAGCACTCTCGCGCAGAGCGCTGTTTACGCTGCGCAAGCGTATGGGGATGCTATTTCAAAGTGGCGCGCTGCTGACGGACCTGAACGTTTTTGACAATGTGGCCTTTCCGCTGCGTGAACATACCGACCTGCCGGAGTCAATGATTCGCGATTTGGTGCTGATGAAGCTTGAAGCGGTGGGCCTGCGCGGCGCCAAGCACCTCAGCCCAAACCAGCTCTCGGGTGGCATGCAACGGCGTGTAGCACTTGCCCGTGCTATCGCCTTGGACCCCTTGATGATCATGTACGACGAACCGTTCACCGGCCAAGACCCTATCTCGATGGGCGTTTTGGTTCGCCTCATCAAGCTGATGAAGGACGCGTTGGGGATCACGAGCATCGTCGTTTCCCATGACGTGCAGGAAACGGCCTCCATCTCTGACTATATCTATGTAATTTCCGCAGGCAAGGTCGTTGGCGAAGGGACACCCGAGACGCTCAGAAACTCAGCGTCAGAGTGGGTCCGCCAGTTTATGGATGCGCTGCCCGATGGGCCGGTCCCCTTCCATTATCCCGCACCGGACTACGAGGAAGATCTCTTGAGCGGAGGGAGGGCGTGACCCAGGCACTGGAAACCTTAGGCCGTGCGGGTCTGAGGAGCTTTGAGCGCCTAGGCCGTGGGCAGATATTCATGGCCTACGTGCTCGCCGGGATCCCGGAGATAGCACTGCGCTGGCGTCTCGTCGTGCACCAGGTGTATGCGGTGGGCGTGCTTTCGCTGGTGATCATCGTGGTTTCCGGCCTATTCGTCGGCATGGTGCTCGGCCTGCAAGGTTATAATACGCTGGTTGACTTTGGCGCGGAGGAGTCGCTCGGCGTCTTGGTGGCGTTGTCTTTGGTCAGAGAACTCGGTCCAGTCGTCTCAGCGTTGCTGTTTGCCGGGCGGGCAGGATCTGCATTGACGGCCGAGATCGGTTTAATGAAGACGACTGAGCAATTGTCCGCCATGGAAATGATGGCCATTGACCCCTTACACAGGGTTGTGGCACCACGGTTCCTTGCGGGAATCATTTCTATGCCATTGCTTGCCGCAATGTTTAGCGCCGTGGGTGTTTATGGAGGGTATTTTATCGGCGTGGGATTGTTGGGGGTCGATGAAGGAGCATTTTGGTCGCAGATGCAAGATGCTGTGGACCTTCGCGATGATATTTTCAACGGCGTCATTAAGAGTATTGTATTTGGCGTTGCGGTGACGTGGATCGCGGTCTTTGAGGGCTATGATACGGTGCCAACCGCCGAGGGGATCAGTCGCGCTACGACACGCACCGTTGTAAATTCGAGTCTGGCAGTCTTGGGTCTGGACTTTATCTTAACGGCACTCATGTTCGATTAAGCCTGGGAGTCAAAAACGCAATGTTGGAATCGAAGTTTGTCGAAACGATTGTAGGCCTGTTTGTGGCCTTGGGAGTCGCCGCTTTGTTCATGTTGGCAATGAAAGTCAGCAATCTGAGCAGTTTGGGTGAAGACGGCGGCTATGACGTGACTGCGCGTTTTCTCAATATCGGGGGGCTTAAGGTTCGCTCTCCCGTAAAGATGGCCGGTGTTGTCATCGGCCGCGTGAAGGACATTGAGCTTGATCGGCAGTCGTACGAAGCGGTTGCGACCCTCTCGCTCGCTTCCAAGTTCGACAAAATTCCGACGGACACATCCGCCAATATCTACACGGCGGGGCTGCTTGGGGAGCAATATGTGAGTTTGGATCCCGGTGCAGAGGATACCTTTCTCAAAGACGGGGATCGTATTACCCTGACGCAGTCTGCCGTGGTGCTTGAGCAACTCATTGGTCGATTTCTTTACCAGAAAGCAGCTGGGGACGAGGGTTAAACGCGTCAAGGATGTACAGACACGCAAAATTAGATAGACGTAGAATGATTCATGGAATGCAATAAGAACTCGGGCGCAATGGAATGAGTAGTAGACCGCCGGTCGCTGATCGAAGCGAGGTGTTGAAGCATTGGTTTCGACGCGTCCCATCTTGCTTTTTGATGTTAGCGGCAGCAAGTGTCCAAGCAACACCGAGCGCCCAGGAAGTTGTAATGGCGACGGCTGACAAAGTTATCGCCAGAATTCAGGCGGAGCGGGAAGCGCTAAACGCCCACCCTGAGCAACTGTATGATCTCGTGAATGAGCTCATCATTCCTCATTTTGATTTTGTCAAGATTTCGAAGTATGTGTTGGGTCGATATTGGCGAACTGCGAGCACCGAGCAAAAACGGGTATTTGTCGAGCAATTTCGTACCTTGATGGTCCGGACCTATGCTACGACCTTGCTAGAGTATTCCGGGCAGACAATCAAGTATCTGCCGATGCAGAACGATCCCGGCTCCAATAGTGCGATAGTGAGAACTGAAGTTGATCAGGCAGGCGCTGATCCTATTCCGATTGACTACCGAATGTATTCTACAGACGGTGACTGGAAGGTTTTTGACGTGACAGTCAGTGGTATCAGCCTGGTATCTACCTATCGCTCTTCGTTTGCCTCGGATATCAACAAGGATGGGCTCGACGCGCTAATCAGCACTCTGACGCAGCGCAATTCTGCTGCAATGGCCGGGAAGTCTCCGTGAGTGAGGGCTGTCTTCAGCGACGAGGCGATAATGAATGGGCCGTATTTGGAGAGTTAAGCTTCAAGACGGTGCCGAACGTCATTGGCGAATTAAATGGGTTACTGAATAGCCCCTCTCCGCAGGTAATCGATCTTTCTGGGGTCACCCGTATCGACAGCGCCGGAGTGGCGCTTCTCGTCGACTGGCTGCGTGCCGCCCGACAACGTAATGTGACCGTACGCTTTCGCAATTTGCCAGCGCAAATGCTCGCGTTAGCGAAAGTTACCGGCGTGGGCTACCTGCTCCCCCGCTAGTCGCTCATCCCCGTTGGCGTAGCCCCCTTCGCAGCCGGGAGCGCCCTGCCTTGACATGCCTGTATAGCTTATGCAGAGTGCGCTGCCCCATTGCCTTTCGGCGTATACAATAGAATGTTATCAGGCATTGGCTCAGGGTGAGTGTAGCTTAAGGCATTGATATTGATATGGATGCTGAGGCGATTCGCCGCAGGGTGAAGGCTGGAATTACCGCTTGCGGGACGATCGTGGAGGGGATGGTGTGTATTTTCAGGCGGTTGTTATCAGTGAGGCGTTCGTGGGCCGCTCGATGCTCCTGCAACAGCAACGGGTTTACAAGGTGCCTGGTGATGGGTGGAGTGCGGCATTGATGCCCTGTCCATTGAGATCTACCTGTCCATTGAGATCTATACGCCAGCGCCTTGGGAGTCAGCTGGCGGGATCAGAGGGCTGTTAGCCAAGAGGGGCACCATGGCGTCATGGATAAGCTGATCATTAAAGGGGGTGTTCCTTTGAATGGCGAGATCCGCATCTCTGGGGCAAAGAATGCGGCATTACCGATTCTGGCGGCCACGCTGCTGGCGGATGGGCCGGTCACCGTAGGAAACGTTCCGCATTTGCACGATATCACCACCACCATGGAATTGCTTGGGCGGATGGGGTTGCAGTTGATGGTGGATGAACGCATGAACATCGAGGTAGACAACAGTACCATCAAAGAATTCTTTGCCCCGTATGAGCTGGTAAAGACCATGCGCGCATCGATTCTTGTGTTGGGCCCGCTTTTGACTCGCTACGGCAGGGCGGAGGTATCCTTGCCCGGAGGTTGCGCCATCGGCTCTCGGCCCGTACATCTGCATATCCAGGGGCTCGCCGCAATGGGCGCGGAACTCAGCGTCGAAGGTGGCTACATACGCGCAACCGCCAAGCGGCTGAAGGGCGTGTCTCTGCTAATGGATATGGTTACCGTGACAGGCACGGAAAATCTCATGATGGCTGCCACGCTGGCAGAAGGTACAACGGTGATCCAGAATGCGGCACGTGAGCCGGAAGTCGTCGATCTGGCGCACTGTCTTATCAGCATGGGCGCCAAGATTAAGGGTGCCGGGACTGACACCATTGTCATTGAAGGTGTCACGAGCCTCTCAGGTACTCGCTATGACATCTTGCCTGATCGGATCGAAACCGGTACCTACTTGGTGGCCGCCGCAATGACCGGCGGACGGGTCAAGCTTAAACAAGCGAAGCCACATCTCTTGGAAGCCGTGCTGGGGAAGTTGACTGAGGCAGGAGCCGAAATCCAGGTCGGCGAGAACTGGGTAACGCTCGATATGCACGGTCAAAGGCCCAAGGCGGTGGATATTCACACGTCTCCCTATCCTGGATTTCCGACAGATATGCAGGCCCAATTTACTGCCATGAACTGTATTTCTAATGGGACCGCGACGATAACTGAGTCCGTGTTCGAGAATCGTTTTATGCATGTATTGGAACTGCAGCGCATGGGAGCCAAACTGAAACTGGAGGGCAATACCGCGATCAGTCGGGGCGTCAAAAGGCTCACAGGAGCCCCTGTCATGGCAACTGATCTACGTGCATCCGCAAGCCTGGTTTTGGCCGGTCTGGTGGCGGAACGAGAAACAACAGTCGCACGCATCTATCACATCGATCGGGGCTACGAAACGATTGAGGAAAAGCTGGCGCAGCTTGGCGCCCAAATTCGGCGGGTCCCTGACTAGCCGTGCATGGGGGAGATTTAAGATGACCAGACAGTCCAACGGATTTTTTGTTTCGGCGCGCCCGAAGGCGCCGATGGCTCGCTAGATCATGCTCACAATCGCCCTGTCAAAGGGCCGCATATTCGACGAAGCAATGCCCCTGCTCGCGAAAGTAGATATCCGGCCTGTCACCGATCCGCAACGTTCGCGTAAGCTCATCCTTCCAACAAATCAGGAGGATGTGACGCTTGTCATTATTCGGGCAAACGACGTCCCCACGTACGTTGAATACGGCGCAGCCGATATTGGTATTGCCGGAAAAGATGTGCTCATGGAGTATGCGGGTGATAGCGTGTATGAGCCCCTGGACTTGGGGCTCGCCCGTTGCAAGTTGATGTTGGCGGGGCCTCGTGATGCCACGAACGTTGTCGGACGCCTTCGCGTTGCAACAAAGTATGTAAACACGACGCGCCGCTATTTTGCGGCAAAGGGTACGCAGGTTGAGATCATCCGGCTATACGGCTCAATGGAGTTGGCACCTCTGTTGGGGTTGGCTGATCGCATTGTCGATCTCGTTGACACGGGAAATACGCTGAAAGCCAACGGTTTGATTCCTTTGGAACATATTGCGGATATCAGTTCTTGGGTCATCGTCAACAAAGCATCAATGAAAATGAAGCATGTTCGCATTAAGGCATTCGTACAGCAGCTCGCCCAGATTGTGGAGCACGGCTGATGTTAAATCCGTATGGCAGGCTCGCCTGCGAATCGATTCTTCGGGATAGATCAACGACATGAAGATGAGGAAACTTGACAGTCGCGATGCGGACTTTAGGGGGCAGCTTGAAACGCTACTCGCTTGGCCTGAGGAGACGAATGCCAACGTCGCGGAAATCGTCAGGACAATTGTGGATGATGTCCGCCGCCGGGGGGATGCGGCGCTGATCGGGCACACAAACCGGTTTGACCAGCGACATGTCGGCGCCGCCGCGGACCTCGTTATCACAAAGGATAGGATTAATGCGGCGTTAGACCGGCTGCAGCCGGATTTACGATCGGCGTTGCAGATCGCAGCCGATCGTATCCGCGCGTACCATGAACACCAGTTGCAGGGCTCATGGAGTTACACTCATGACGGCACGTTACTCGGGCAGCGGATTACACCGCTCGAGCGAGTCGGTGTTTATGTTCCGGGCGGAAAGGCCGCCTACCCGTCTTCGGTTCTAATGAGCGTGATTCCAGCGAAGGTCGCAGGTGTTAATGAGGTCATTATGGTTGTGCCGCTTGCGGATGATGAGGCGAATGATCTTGTCCTCGCCGCGGCGTCTCTCGTGGGTATCGATCGCGCGTTTTCTATAGGCGGAGCGCAGGCAGTGGCTGCTTTGGCCTATGGGACGGAAACGGTGCCGAAGGTCGATAAGATTGTGGGACCCGGGAACGTCTATGTCGCTGAGGCAAAACGATTGGTGTTCGGCGCTGTGGGTATCGATATGATAGCTGGGCCATCCGAAGTCGTGGTGGTTTGTGACGGGCAGACCGATCCGGATTGGATCGCTATGGATCTCTTTGCCCAAGCGGAACACGACGAGAATGCTCAAGCTCTATTGATTTGCCCAGACCCGGCATTTCTAGATCGGGTGGCAGCCAGTGTTGAACGGCTGTTACCTGAAATGGAACGTAGCGACATCATTCGTACATCCCTGAGTCGGCGTGGTGCACTGATCCGGATCGCAAATCTAGATGAGGCGGTTGAGCTGGTGAATGTCATTGCACCCGAACATCTTGAATTGGCGGTGGCCGATCCCGAGTTTTTGTTGAGCAAAATCCGTCATGCAGGTGCTATCTTTATGGGCCACAATACGGCCGAGGTGCTCGGTGATTATTGCGCCGGCCCAAATCATGTGCTTCCGACCTCGCGTACTGCGCGTTATTCTTCGCCGCTCGGCGTATATGATTTTCAGAAGCGTTCGTCGTTGATCCAATGTACTGCCGAGGCAGCTGCCGGTCTTGGGCGCACGGCTGCGCGGCTGGCACGCGGTGAAGGGCTCACGGCACACGCTCGCTCGGCAGAATATCGGATGATGCGAAAGGACCATTAGCCGCACCCAGCTAAATACTGCAGGGTCCCTTCGGCATTAAGCGCTATTGCCAGAAATCAACAGTTCACATGGCCAGAGAGTTGCTAAGGGAAAAGGTTGCACGCTGGATCCGTCCAGAAGTTCGTGCGGCAACCGCCTATCACGTGTTGGAGTCGCGGGGGCTCATCAAACTCGATGCAATGGAAAACCCATATACGTGGCCCGCGCGCCTTAAGGACGAATGGTTGCAGCGCTTAAGTGAGGTCAGTCTTAATCGGTATCCAGAGCCCGCCGCCCGCGACCTAAAGGCCAGACTGCGCGATGTCATGAACGTGCCCAGTGACATGGACATCCTGCTGGGTAATGGCTCCGATGAGTTGATTCAGATCGTTACTGTGACGCTCTCAGGACCTGGAAGATCAGTGCTCGCCCCCGAACCGACCTTTGTGATGTACCGCGCCATCGCCGAAGTGCATGGCATTAATTTCGTTGGTGTACCTTTAAGGCCGGATAATTTCAGTCTTGATCTCTCAGCGATGCTGAGTGCCATAAAAAAATATCAACCGGCAGCCGTGTTTTTAGCTTGGCCAAATAATCCTACGGGCAATCTATTTGACGTCTCGGCAGTTGAACAGATCATTCGCTCAGCCTCAGGACTTGTTGTGATGGACGAGGCCTATCACACCTTTGCAGGCGAATCGTTCATGGATCGGCTACAGGCGTACGATAATTTGCTGGTCATGCGCACAGTATCTAAGTTGGGTCTTGCGGGGCTGCGCCTTGGGATGCTTGCAGGGCAAAGCGGCTGGATCAATGAGTTTGATAAGGTGCGCCTACCCTATAACATTGGGGTGCTCACCCAGGTCAGCGCCGACTTTATTCTCGCACATCATGGAGTACTTGATGAGCAGGCACGGCAAATTTGTGACGATAGGCAGACGTTGTTTCGGGAATTGTCGGCCCTGCCTGGCATTAAAGTGTGGCCTAGCCGAGCCAACTTCATTCTATTTCGCACAGCGAGTGATCGCGTAAATGATGTGTTTGAAGGGCTCCGCGCCCACGGGATCCTGATCAAGAATCTCGACGGGACTCATGAGTTATTGCAAGCGTGTCTGCGGGTCACCGTTGGGGGCCCTGAGGAGAATGACCGGTTTTTAAACGCCTTGGGATCCTTGCTCTGAACGGGGTCTGGCTCACGGCGTATTTAAAGCGGGAACTAGCGGCGGGCGCTGCACAACCGTTGGCCGAAAGTTGCGTTTGTCATCGCCCCGTAGCACCGTGATCTCGATTTCAGTGCCGGGTTCAATCTTGGAAATCATTCGGATGGCCTGATACGCCTCGGTGACGGGTTGGCCCATGATTTGGGTGACGATATCCCCGGGCTGAATGCCGGCTCGATCAGCTGGGCCGTCTCTGAGCACGGCGGCTATCATCACTCCGCCTTCGATGCGACCGGAAGGGGTAGCCAGCCCCGCGGGCAGCCCACGCGCAACGAGACCCAGCCAACCACGTACCACGTGCCCAACTTGGATGATTTGCTTCATTACGTCTTTGGCGAGGGTCACTGGGATCGCGAAGCTGATCCCGGGGACCCCGCCTGTCTTGGAGAAGATGGCCGTATTGATGCCAATCAGCTCTCCACGGATATTGACGAGCGCGCCGCCAGAGTTTCCAGGGTTGATCGCCGCGTCGGTCTGGATGAATTCCCCAAGCGTGCTGATCCCGAGTTGATCGCGCCCTGTTGCGCTGAGGATACCTTGAGTGACGGTTTGCCCATACCCATAAGGGTTACCGATGGCCAACACAACGTCGCCAACGCGCAGCGCATCGGAATCACCGAGAACGATGGAGGGTAGGTTATCGAGGCTAATATGAAGCACGGCGAGATCCGTGTCAGGATCTGTGCCAACGATCACAGCCGCCGCTTGGCGCCCATCGTGCAACGCTACCGTGATCTCATCGGCACCCTCGATCACATTAACGCTTGTCAGGATATACCCATCGGTGCTGACGATGACGCCTGATCCTAAACTCGTCTCAAGCCGCCTGCCCGGCAACAACGGTGCATCACCAAAGAAACGCCGGAATAAAGGATCTTCAAATAGAGGATTTGTCCGCTGGTGGAGTATCTTGGTGGTATTGATGTTAACAACGGCGGGTAGCGTGGCTTCTACAGCGTCCGCGTATGAAGCGAAGCCATACTTGTTACCCGTTGCTCTACCGGTCGAAAAGTGTGACGTTGCGGCGGAATTCGCCGCATCCTCCGTTGCAACGCCGGGTTTACCCGCGACGAGATGGGATCGGAGCACTATGATCAAAAAGGCTGCAGCGAGGCCGATGGCAATCGACTGGAGGATGAAACGGACTAACTCTTTTAACTGCATTGCAGAGGCTTGTCCTGCTTGAACGGATTTGATCAGGATGAGTTAATCTACCATGTTATAATGCCTTGTTTTGGATTCATAATCTGACCTTCTCATTTTTTTCGATTCATCTATATGATGAGGGGAAGTTTACATGAATGAAAAGGCCGTAGACGTCGCCAGAAGGCGATTTCTGACGGCGCTGACAACCCTGATGTGCGCGGTCGGCGTCGTCTTTGCTGCGATACCTTTCATTGCGTTCATGAAACCGAGCGCGAGGGCCAAAGCTGTTGGTGGGCCCGTCGAGGTTGATATCAGCAAGTTGAAGCCAAGGGAACTGATGGTGGAGAAATGGCGCGGCAAGCCCGTATGGATCCTAAGACGCAGCGAGGAGACGCTGGCTGCGTTGCCATCGTTGGACGATCAACTCGTTGACCCCGAGTCTGAGGAAGCGCAACAGCCTGAATACGCTAAGAACGAGTACCGATCGATCGCACCGGAATATCTCGTCGTCATCGGGCTGTGTACGCACCTCGGGTGTTCGCCCAAGCTTGTGCCACCCGGTGCTGGCCGCGACCTTGGTTCACATTGGCCCGGCGGATTCGTTTGTCCATGCCACGGCTCGCAGTTCGATCTCGCTGGGCGAGTCTTTAAAGGATGGCCAGCGCCGGCGAATCTGGTCGTGCCACCTTACCGCTATCTGGATAAAACGCGGCTATTGATCGGCGAAGATCGAGTGATCATATGATGAACGCGGTTGCTAAGTTGAGTCGTACAACTCTAAGTTGGATCGATGCACGCTTTCCATTGACCAAGCTGTGGAATGAGCATGCTGCTAAATATTATGCGCCTAAGAATTTCAACTTTTGGTACTTCTTTGGCTCGTTGGCGCTACTGGTATTGGTGCTGCAGATCCTGACCGGCATCTGGCTTACGATGAACTATAAGCCAAGCGCCGAACAGGCGTTTGCCTCAGTGGAATACATCATGCGCGACGTCGAATGGGGCTGGCTGATCCGTTATATACACGCTGTCGGCGCTTCCGCGTTTTTTGTCATCGTGTACCTGCATATGTTCCGAGGCCTGATGTACGGTTCTTACAAAACCCCGCGTGAACTGTTGTGGATAACCGGGATGTTCATCTACCTGACGCTGATGGCTGAGGCATTCACAGGATATCTATTGCCCTGGGGCCAGATGTCGTACTGGGGCGCACAGGTCATCACATCATTATTCGGAGTCATCCCTTTTGTCGGAGATAGTCTGGCGCTTTGGATTCGGGGTGATTATGTCATCTCCGATGTGACATTGAATCGCTTTTTCGCCTTTCACGTGATTGCATTGCCACTCATACTGCTCATATTGGCCGTTGTCCATGTCATGGCGCTACATGAGGTTGGTTCGAACAATCCGGACGGCATTGAGATAAAGGCGACGAAGAATGCAAATGGTGTACCGCTCGATGGCATACCATTTCACCCTTACTATACTGTCAAGGATCTGTTTGGCGCAGCGGTGTTTTTGATTATTTTTTTGGCGATCGTGTTTTTCACACCGGAATTTGGAGGCTGGTTTATTGAGCCGGACAACTTCGTCCCTGCCGATCCGTTGCAGACCCCCGCGCATATCAAGCCGCTGTGGTACTTCACGCCTTTTTACGCCATCTTACGCGCCGTTCCTCATCCACTGGGCGGTTTTCTGGCCATGGGGGCAGCTGTATTTTTGTTTTTCTTGTTGCCGTGGCTTGACCGTAGTGTCGTTAACTCGATTCGTTATCGTGGATGGATGTATCGCGTGGCATTGTTCACTTTCGCAGTGAGTTTTGTTGCGCTAGGTTATCTCGGCATGCAACTGCCCACGCCAACATCGGCGTTTTTCGCGAGATTTTTTTCGGTTCTCTATTTTGCGTTTTTTGTGTTCATGCCAATTTACACCAGAATCGACAGGACACGACCTGTGCCTAAGCGGGTCGTCTACAAATGAGAGTGGTTGTTTTGAGCTGGCTGCTTGTCAGTTTTCCCGCTCTGTTGTACGGGGCGACCGAAGAGATTCAATTACAGCACACCAACATCGATCTCCATGACAAGGCGTCCCTAAAGCGGGGCGCAAGGATATTTGTCAACTATTGCTTAACTTGTCATTCTGCGTCTTACATGCGCTTTAATCGAGTTGGGCGCGATTTGGGACTTACGGATCAGGAGGTCAAGGAGAACCTGATGTTTGTGGGGGAAAAGGTGGGTGATACGATGGAAGTGGCTATGCGCAGCGAAGATGCGAAGGAATGGTTCTATGGAGTTGCGCCGCCGGATCTTTCGGTAGTGGCCCGCTCACGCGGCCCGGATTGGCTTTTTACCTATTTCTTGAGCTTCTACCTTGACCCGTCCCGCCCGACGGGTGTCAACAACCTGGTATTTGAGAATGTGGCAATGCCTCATGTGCTTTGGGACCTTCAGGGTTGGCAAAAGCCCAAGTACAAGATGGAGGTGTATGCGGATGGGACAGAAATGCAGGTCATCGAACGTTTGGAATTAGCTACCCCCGGCAGTCAGACAGAAGACGAATACCGTAGGACCGTGCGGGATCTCACTCATTTTCTAGTCTATTTGGGGGAACCGGCGCGGCTCGAGCGGGAGCGTGTGGGACCATGGGTATTGTTATTCCTCGGTGTATTTGTTGTTGTCGTGTATCTACTTAATAAGGAATATTGGAAGGACGTAGAGTAACGTCGAATGACTAAGCTTGCCGCCTTTGCGTGAATGTGAACCCAAGATAAATGTTGCTAGGCGATATATATATATGGCGACGGTAGCGACGAGACGATCGGTTATGGTGCTTTATTCGGACCCTACTTCTCCGATCGATCACTGTGTGCGCATTGTCCTTGCAGACAAGGACATTAATGTCGAGATCAATTATGTTGACAGCAATTCACGTCCAGAAGAACTTACTGATCTTAATCCGTACAACGCGATTTTAACACTAATCGACCGTGAGCTAGTTCTGTACGACGCCCAGATCATAATGGAGTACTTGGATGAGCGTTTTCCCCATCCGCCATTAATGCCAGTGGACCCGGTGTCGAGGGCCAATAACCGACAACTGCGCTATCGCGTAATGCGTGACTTGTATGGACTGATACCTGATCTGACAGGCACAAATGAGATTGCCGCAGCCAACGCAAGGAAGACACTACGAGATAACCTCACGGCGATCGCACCAACTTTTAACCAGAAGACGTATTTTATGTCAGATGAGTATTCTCTGGTCGATTGTTGCATGGCCCCGCTCCTGTGGCGGCTTGGTTACTACGGCCTGAAAATTCCGTCTTCAACAAAGCCGCTGCTAAGTTACGGTGAGCGATTGTTTGCGCGAGTTGCATTTCAGGCGAGCCTGTCAGACGCAGAAAAGATTCTTAGGCGCTAGTTGATTAACCTACGTCCCTAGCAGGCCTGTTGCATTAGGAAAACAGGTTCGTATGACGAGAATGAATCTCCTTATAGATTCAGTGCGTCCATGCTGTTATGGATCACCTCTGCTGTTGACCTGCGCCGGTTAACTCTAAATGAATATGACTTCGAACGGGCCTTACTTTGTCCGCGCCCTTTGTGAAGGGTTTCTGGATAATGACACGGCGCCGCACTGATTGGTTAATGTGGCGTTCGAGATGTGGACGTGCCCATGGAGTTTGTCGACAATAGGTCCTCAGCGGCGGTTATGAATCTTGCGCTGAGGGATGAATTGCGCGATTTCGGTGCACCAGTAAGCTTTCCCGCTCTCAAAAGGGCCCCCTGCTGCGGTGCTCGCTTTTTACCCAACGGAGAATGGCGAGGGATGATCTGTCCGGAGAAAGAAACTCAGGCGTGCCGGGGGCAGCGCAAAGCCAAGCCCTCGTCGCGAGGACATCTTACACTTATAGCTTAGGTTCTCCGGAGCTTTAGACGAGTAGCGGAATACAGTGTGGCGCTGTCGCTTGTGGGTCCGTCAATGATCGAAGTGCTGCAAGGCGATATCCCGAAACTGCAGGTCGACGCCATTGTAAATGCAGCGAACAAGACGCTGCTTGGCGGCGGTGGGGTGGATGGAGCAATCCATCGTGCCGCGGGCGCAAAGCTGCGTGAAGCCTGCAGGCTCTTGGGTGGCTGCCCAACGGGAGAAGCCAAGATCACACCAGGGTTTCAACTGCCGGCCAAGTGGGTGATCCATACGGTGGGGCCTGTCTGGCGAGGCGGTGCTCAAGGGGAGGCTAGGCTACTTGCGGCCTGTTATCGCCATGCGTTCGAGCTTGGCCTAGCGCACGGCGTCAATACGATTGCCTTTCCATCGATCAGTACAGGGGCCTACGGTTACCCGAAAAACGCCGCGGCGGGGATCGCAGTGCGCCTCATGCGCGAATATGATGCGAGATTCGAGCGCATCATTGCGTGCTGCTTCACCGAAGAGGATGTCTCTATCTACGAATCAGTGCTTCACGGGACGAAAGTACCTTCACGCGAGAAATAAGTCTTTATAATGACCCGCGGTATTTTCGTATTATTTGTTGGCGAGCGCCCTGTGATCAGGTGCTGTATTCGAAGAGCTTGACAACTTTTTGAACGCCAGCCACCGAGCGAGCGGCATCCGCGGCTTGCGTGCCCTGCTCTTGCGTCACAATCCCCATTAGATATACCACTCCTTTTTCGGTGACCACCTTGACGCGCGTAGGATCGTAGTCCGGGATAGTGAATAGCTTGGTCTTTACTTTGGCAGTGATGTAACTATCGCTGGTGCGCGCGACTATCGAGGTGGGTTCAGCAATGGTCACCTCATCGTGAACTTTGGTAGCCTTTGGAATATTCTCAACGATGGTGATCATGCGTTGTTTCAGCTCTGGAGTAGGCGCCTCTCCGGTCACCAGTACGATATAATTAAAGCTTGTGACGTTGATGTGAGTCTTGTTTCTTAACTCTTCGTCTTCGAAATTTGCCTTGGCGGCTTTCAACTCGATGTCTTGATCGTCAATTATTGCACCGGTCGAACGTTGGTCGTGAACGACAGCGGCGCCGGTGACGGTGCCGGCGAACAGGGCGCCTGCGCACCCATGCAGCAACGCCAGAGAAAGCACGAAGAGGATTCTAAGGCAATCGTTGAACATACGCGTTAGCCTTCTTGTCCCAGCAGTTGGCGATCAATCAGGTCACATAGACAATGGATTGCCATGATATGAACCTCCTGAATGCGTGCCGTTGACCAGCTAGGCACTCGGATTTCGATATCCCCTTCCACAAGCAGTTCCGCTACTTGGCCGCCGTCTCGCCCGGTTAGCGCAACGATGTGCATTTCTCTGTCGTGCCCTGCCTCGATGGCGTGGGTTATGTTGGGTGATTCCCCACTGGTGCTAATCGCGAGCAATACATCACCGGGTTGCCCCAAAGCGCGTATCTGTTTGGCAAAGATATCGGCAAATTGGTAATCGTTGGCAATCGATGTCACTGTTGATGAGTCGGTTGTCAGCGCAATAGCTGGAAGCCCGGGCCGCTCCATCTCAAATCGATTCAGCATCTCGGCGGAGAAATGTTGCGCGTCTGCAGCTGAACCCCCGTTCCCACAGCTCAAGATCTTGTGTTCGTCGAGTAAGCAACTGGCCATGAGCTCTGCGGCCGCGGCAATCCTTGGCGCCAGCGACTCGATACTCTGGCTTTTTACCTCTATGCTCTCGTTGAAGATTTCTTTGACCCGCTCTAAACCGTCCATTGTTTATCCAACCTATTGAACAAATCGTTTCGAAAATTATGCACTTCGCTACAGAGTGTTTTGAAGAGACCGCAAAGCTATACTGCCCAATTATGCCTGAAAAGCGTCTTTAATCCACTCGATGTGTAGGGCGTGGGGCTCGCCTGAAACAATGACGACATCGAATCGACAGGGATTCCGTGCCGCTTTCCTGTGCGTTTGCAGGTAGTGAGCCGAGGTGGCGATGATCCGCAGCTGTTTGCGGGTATCAATGGATTCGACGGCGCTGACATAGCGACCATTTGCTCGGTAGCGAACCTCGACAAACACAATAAATTCCTTGTCCTGCATAATCAGGTCCACCTCACCGCGCGGGCATTGGTAGTTGCGGGTCAAGGGTCTTAGCCCGTGGGCTTCTAGGTGACGCGCTGCCACGTCCTCTGCCAGTTGGCCGCGTTCACGGCTCGTGCGAAGCGACCTGTTGCTCATTATTCCGGTGCGCCGACGTCCAGTAACTGTGGTTCCCCATTGATGAACTTGGCCCAGATCAACTGGCGACGTATGTGTCCTTCGCTGTCAATCTGAAGACTTCCCGTTTCGCCTTCATAGCGTGCAAATCGGTGAACGCCTAACCTCCCGAGATCGGGAATAACGCGATAGGCGTCAATGCCGAGTGCATAGAGCCGCTTATACCGTGTCATTTCTTGTGGCCAGTCTTTGGCAAGTGACTGTTGAAGCTCTGACTCTGAATGCGAGGAGTCGAGGATCCATGGCATGTCCGGGAAGAGAACCCCATTCATGTCGTTGTCGGGTTCGCGATCGACCGTGCCGCTAAAGACATGGGATGTCGAATAAATGGGTACGTCTGCGGCCTGGTAAAAACGCAATTGAGGGCAAATCTGCCGACCTTTGCGCGGCACAGCGGCCATGAATACAAAATCGACATCCCGACGGCGGCGACTCTCCGATCCCATCTTCTGTTTAAGTGTGCTGTTTAAAGATTTGATGCGCTGATCGCTGCTATCCACGTTCAATAGGCTTTTGATAGGCCCAGAAAGATCGGAGGCATCATTTTCATAGACCTCGCGTTTAACTACCTTTCCGCCAAGCTGTTGCCAATGGTCAGTAAACGCGCTGGCTAATCTCTCGCCCCATTCGCCCTCCGGCGTAATCACCAATGCCATGACGTGCCCATCGAACCACGTGCGTTCTGCCACTTGGCGGGCTTCATCTTCGGGTGAGAGACCGAACTGGAGTAGCCTTGGTATGGCGGGGCCCACGGTCTCACCTGCAATTGTCGCGCTATTGCCTTCGTATCGATTCAGCGCGAGCGTCGTTACCTTCAATGACCCGCTATCGACCAATGCCGCAACAGCGCCCTTCTCCACTGGCCCGACAACAAAATCTGCGCCGTCTTCAATCGCACGTTCATACATTGTGCGTACGTTGAAGGCGTTCGCGTCGTATACCATGATGAGGGGTTTGGCCCCCTCTGCACGATCCGCGTACCATGCCGCCAGAAAGCCGTCACGCACGGCTGCTGCGACCTGCCCGAGCGGACCAGTAAATGGCAATAACAAGGCGATCTGGTGAGGATGTATGTAGAGTTGCTCGCTGGATCGGACGAGTTCTGGCACGATGGTCTGCAGAGCAGGATGGCTAGGGTAACGACTCGTCCATTGTGCAACCTGTTCTTTGAATGTGCTCGGATCATGTACTTGTGTCTGGGTAATCAGGGCCAGTTCGATCCAGCCTGAAAGCACATCCGGCGCTTCGCCTCGAGCCTGCTGGAGAACTGGCCCCTTGACTTCATTGATGTCCTCCCAAAGCTTCTCGCGGTTCTCCAGAATCTCGCGGCTGTCCGTTAATAACGGATCGAGCATGACCCGCGCCTGTGCTGCCTCTAAGGGCGCTTTCGTTTCTTCGTAGGCAGCCGCACGCAAGCGATAGACGGACATCTGCAGGGGGCTCGGCGTGTCCGGGCGTGGCAGAGCAGCGAGTAGGCTGAGCGCCTCTACCGGGTGGCGCTCCGCCAGAGCAACACGAGCGGATAGCACATTCTTTTGTGTAACGAATTGTGGGTCGGCGTCTGCGAGATCGAGACTCTCCAAAATCTGCTTGGCTTTGTCATACTGCCCTGCATCCACATAGGCCTCAGCGGCGCGCAGTCGAAAGTTGACCTCGCGTGGCGGGCTCGCATGCTCGGCGAGTCGCAGATACTCGACGGCTGCACCGGCAAAGTCGCCCCCCTCAACCAACTGGCGCGCCCGAGCCGCTTCGTCCGGCCGCTCGACCTTTACGCCTTCTGGAACTTGGGTACAACCGGAGGCGACGAACAATAAGACAAGAAGGCGCAACGGACGGAGTAACATAGTGATATCGTGTGCAGCACTCGGCATGGACACAGTATCTAAGTGAGGTTATAGGGTGTCAATCAAGCATGGCATCTTGTATGTGGTGGCTACGCCGATTGGGAATCTTGAGGATTTTAGCGCAAGAGCAAGGCGGGTATTAAGTGAGGTTGATTTCATCGTAGCGGAAGACTCCCGTCATAGCCGGCGCCTTCTTAGCCATCATCGGATAGCGACCCCAGTCAAGGCTTATCATGACCATAATGAACGCCGAATGGCGCCCGCATTGGTCGACAAACTCTTGCAAGGAGCCGCCATGGCCTTGATATCGGATGCTGGCATGCCACTCATCAGCGATCCCGGATATCATCTTGTCCGTGCTGCACATCGAGCAAGCATACCAGTGGTTTCGATCCCCGGGCCGTGTTCCGTGGTCAGTGCGTTATCGATTGCGGGGCTGCCGGTTGATCGTTTTGTTTTCGAAGGGTATCTGCCAAAGACATCATTAGCGCGGCAACAGCGCCTTAAACTGTTGCAGAACGAGCGACGCACGATGGTGTTCTTTGAAGCACCGCACCGTATGCTCGGGTGCCTGAGGGATATGATCGATTACTTTGGCCCGGAGCGCATCGCGGCGATCGCGCGCGAGATGACTAAGAAGTATGAGAGCATGTATCGTGGCACCCTTGGCGCGCTGTTTGAGTGGTTAAAACAAGACGCCAAGCGCAGGAAAGGAGAATTCGTCGTCATGGTGGAAGGTGCCCGAGAGATAGCGGAGCCCAGCGATGATGCAGAGCGGGTGCTCGCCGTGCTATTGAAGGCCTTACCCCTCAAACAGGCCGTCTCCCTGGCTGGCGAGATAACGCGTTTGAAGAAGAATGACCTGTATACGCTCGCACTTGCATTAAAACGGGGCGCCGGAGCGCACTAATGCCATCGTTTGAAGGCCGCAGGGGCGAGTGACTTGCAACCTATGGTGTATTCACGGAAACTAACCCTTGGGGAGCCGACTGGGCAATCGCTGCATCATGCGATGCAGAGGAAAGTCCGGGCTCCATAGGGCAGGGTGCCAGGTAACACCTGGGAGGCGTAAGCCTACGGAAAGTGCCACAGAAAAGATACCGCCATGGGATTGGAATCTGTTCCATGACCGAGGTAAGGGTGAAATGGTACGGTAAGAGCGTACCGCGCTTCTGGTAACAGAAGTGGCAGGGCAAACCCCACCCGGAGCAAGATCAAAT
>JAKEHO010000002.1 GCA_022614965.1 Gammaproteobacteria bacterium | reverse complement strand
GCGGGTGTAGTTCAATGGTAGAACATCAGCTTCCCAAGCTGAGAACGTGGGTTCGATTCCCATCACCCGCTCCGTTCCGACCCCTCTTAATTGGTGAAGCTGCTTCCGGTACCGCACCGGCCTTCCCTATAACCCCTGCAGGCACGCTTTTGCTCTAGGCTATGAGCTCCCTATACATTACCCGTTATCAGTACAGGCCAAGGTTCGCTACTTAGAACCCATCCAGTCAAACCGAGGAAATGAGGTTTGCGTAAGAGGCGCGCGCTCCTTGGTTCGAGGGAGTACATTGCGAACCAAGACTTCTTATTTAACATTACCTAATCCGACTCGCATTACGTAGAAAAAGGTAAGATATCATTTCCCGCAACAGCATCACTCTGACCATCGACGGCGCCGCGCGGCAACTCTAAACAAGTAGCTGCAAGCGTAAGCTGGACATCCATTTCACACGTCGCGCGCCGATCATCGAAGCTATTGACCCGAAGCCCGAGTGGTTAGGGGCGCCACCGGCAAGGCAAGAACAACAACGGGAAAAACAAGAATGCCACACGGAAGGTCATCTGCGAATGGGTGCGTACTTGGTGCGGATCCGGTTCCTGTGACCCGCTTTTTCCCACGCCATTTTCAGCACACAGCGATCCTCACTCTGCTGATCAGCCAGCCGGTAGCATGGGCAGCAACGGAATCGGTGTCTTGTGAGGCTACCGAGTCCTTTTTGGTATCTGCAGGCGATGCCCATGAGTCCCTGATACCGGGATCCCTGCTACTTGTAGACTCCGACACGCGAGGGGAGGATCCCGCCGCTCAACCCTCTGTGGCGACTACGCAGAATGCGATCGATCCGACAGACGAAAACCAATGGCCGTGGAGGTTCGGCCCCTTTAACTTCGATTATCTACGGGGCTACGTTGGCCTGCGTCTTGGCCTTGCCGCCCCAGCGCAGCGAATGATCACATCAGAGCTGGAATTAGGCGGGCCAAGCATTGACATCGACGGCTTGATCGGCGTCGACCTCGGCCCGCACATCGGATTCGAACTCGCTTTCGACTACTTCGAATACAGCATTCGCATGGCAGGTCTTGGAACCATCGGAGAATATGCCACCTATACCCTCATACCCCAGCTAAGGCTCCGCTACCCACTCCTCCACGATCGCGTTGTTCCCTATTTCATTGCCGGCGCCGGTGTAGGCATCACTGAGTTCAACGATCCAAGGCCTACTGGCGGGATGGCACCGGTATTTGCATTTGGCGACAAGTCTTCCCTCGCCGGCTCACTCGGGGCAGGTATTGATTACTTCATCGCCCCTAACCTTGCGCTTGGGGTTGAGGCGAAACGAATCTTCCTAAGTGGCGAACTGAATAATCCTGGTGTCGAGGTCCTCGACACAGACCTAGACTCGTGGTTGATGGTTGCCGGCTTTCGCCTGTACTTCCCCGAAACCCCGCCTAGCTCAATGTTCAATGGCCTAAGCTGGCCCGAAGCCGACAGGTACGGACTTCAACCCTACTTTAGTTTTCACTTCGGTAATAACTTTTTCCTAAAGAAAAGCGTCACGCCCGATTTAAAGATCGGAAACGAGAGCAAGCAGCTCAGCGGCGGATCTGTCGGTTTGAATATAAATAGGTATCTTGGAGCCGAGCTGGTAGTTGACAACTATGACACCCATATTGAATCCGGGGACGGCCTGAAGCTCGCAGAATTCGCTATATGGAATATTATTCCAGAACTTAGAGTCCGTTACCCTGTGCTCAACGGAGATCTTGTGCCATACATGGTTGCCGGTGTGGGAGCAGGCTTCGGCCAAATCAACGACACGACACTGGATACCGGTCCTGGTACTAGAATCACCTTGTCCGGACGTGATTGGTCACCTGTTGCTGCTGCGGGATTAGGTGTTGACTACTTCGTTTTCAAAAACGTAGCCATAACGGCTGAGTCAAAATACGTGTATCAAGAATCCACGTTTCAAGTAAATGGCAAAGGCCAGGATGTGAATGTTTCAAATATTCTCGTCGGCCTTGGCCTTCGCATCTTTCTTCGCTGAGGGCCCGGCTAGCCTGCAAGACGATTACGGATCATCTTCTTTCGGCACAATGGGAGACTGCCCGTACTGGCCCGCCGGGGCCACCCTCATTCTTCATAGGCAGTACAATCATTACAGCCACTCGCAGAGGAAGCCTTTCAAGATTAGCGAGGCTCTAAAGCCGCAAGACCTCATCTGCAGCCGCGACCCAATGGACGGGGCAATCTTCTAATTGCCCCTAATCGATGTAGCGCCAGCACCCAGAAATGAGACCTTGCGCTATACCATAAGCAGCCGGCAGTAAGGAACATAAGATAGAAGGATGAAGACCGTTAGCGTCAAGAGATCCACTACCCTGAATCGGATAGCTTGATGCCGTTAGCCTCGCCAGTCACGCCCTTGCGTTTCATCCTCTGACTTGATCCTCAATAGCATGAAGTCGAGGCCATTCTCCATCAGACGCTCACGCATCTCGTTCAGGCTTTCAAGGTCCTTGAACGGCCCGATACGGACTCGGTGCCACGCATCTTGGCCATTCATCACGACGCGCTGTATCTCCGCTTTGATTCCCACCAACGCCAATCTTGCCTTGACACGATCCGCCTCGTCGAGCTTGCGGAATGAACCAACCTGAATGACATAGATCCCCGGTTGCAGATGTGGCTGTGGTGTCTGTCCATGGGATCCGATCTCCCAGTCTGGGACCTTCACTTCCATTTCAGGAAGGATCGTGTAAAAGTCGAAGCGCGGCTTGGGCGGCGCAAGAAGCGGCGCACTTTCCTCGTTCTGCGCCGCACGAGCATCGACCTCACTCGCAATTTCTTGGACGGCCTGCAGTTGAACCGTATGCGGAGTGCGTTCCTTAAGATACACAATCGCTGCCACGAACAGGCCAAGCGCAAGGCCGAGTGTAAAGAAAGGCCACTCACGACTGCGTTTTGGCTGTACCTTTCCCTCAGCGACGTGTTTATAGTCCCGGGCCATTACATTGCTTCCGGTGCTGATACACCCAAAAGGCCAAGGCCATTACGCAAAACCTGACCAGTGGCCTGAATCAAGCAGATGCGGGCATCGCGCAACGGCTCGTCATCCACCAAAAACTGGTGTGCGTTGTAATACGTGTGGAAGTCATTGGCGAGTTCGCGCAGGTAGTAGGCAAGCTGGTGTGGCTCCTCACTCTGCGCCGCGTCCTCGACCAAGCCTGGATATAAGATTAGTGTTGCCAGCAATGCGTTTTCATGTGGTTCAGTAAGTTTTGAAAGATTTCTGACGCCTTCATCTGGGTCCCAGCGGAGATTTTTCTGTTCCATCTGCCTCATCACACTGCATATTCTTGCGTGCGCATATTGAATGTAATACACAGGATTATCGCTAGATTGCGACTTTGCAAGTTGGAGATCAAAATCCAGATGTTGCTCGCTCTTGCGCAATATATAGAAAAACCGCGCGGCGTCGCGGCCGATCTCCTCACGCAGTTCTCTAAGGGTCACAAACTCCCCCGATCGCGTCGACATCTGGACTTTCTCCTGGCCCCGATAAAGCGACACGAATTGTACCAGGCGGACATCCAACTTTTCGCGATCCTCTCCCATCGCCTCAATGACTGCCTTCAGTCTCGGCACATAGCCATGATGATCCGCACCCCAAATATCAATCATTCGATCAAAATGTCTGTTGAACTTGTCCAGATGGTACGCAGCATCCAACGCAAAATAGGTCGGCTGTCCATTTTCCCGCACGAGGACTCGATCCTTTTCGTCTCGGAACCCAGAGGCTTTAAACCAGAATGCTCCCCCCTCGCTGTAGGTATGTCGACCCTTTTTGAGGCGATCGATCACTTTCTCTACGGCCTGGCTACCGACTAGCGAACGCTCCGAGAACCATTCATCAAATTCAACGCCGAATTGGGCGAGATCCTCTCGAATATCTTCGAGCATCGCTTGGATGGCCAGATCGGTTACCTTTCGAAAATCCTCCTTGCCGATGAGTGCTTCCGCCTGCTCGATTAGCCGATCCAGCTGCGCCTCCGCATCGATCTCCGGCGGGACGCCTTGCATTACGACGTCTGCTGAACGACAAAGCGATGTGCCTTCCTTCTTGTGGAGTGCGATGGCGATGTCCTTTATATAGTCTCCTCGATAGGCGTTGATTGGAAACTCGATGAGTTCACCGCATCGCTCTAGATAGCGTAGCCAGACACTAAGCCCAAGGATATCCATCTGCCGTCCAGTATCATTAATATAATACTCACGGTGCACATTGAAACCGATGGCCTCCAGCAGATTCGCCACAGCGTCCCCGTAGGCCGCGCCTCGCCCGTGCCCTACGTGCAACGGGCCCGTGGGATTCGCAGAGACGAATTCGACAATAACGCGCTTGCCTTGCCCACCATTTGAGCGTCCGTATTTTTCCTTCTTCTTTAGTATCTCTGCAGGAGCGCTATGAAAGAGGTCGAACTTAAGGAAGAAGTTAATAAATCCGGGATCCGCGACCTCAACCTTTTCGACGATATCGAAGGTAGCGGCAGGTATTGCAGCGCAAATTCTTTCTGCCAGTTCGCGCGGCTTAATACGTGATGTTGTGGCGAGCACCATCGCAACGTTACAGGCAAAGTCACCGTGCCGGGCATCGCGTGTCCGTTCAATCTGCACCGTGGGCAGCGTGTCGATACTTAGCACCCCTTCCCGCTGCAACGCGGCCAGCGCCTCGGTAATCAAACGTTCCAGATCGCGCTTCAAGTGAAATCCCTGGAAAAAAAATGGCACATTGTAACGTGCGCCCTGGCAAGCGAGAATGTACATCCAGAGTACACCGGCATAAGGACGATCACCTATTTTTCCCTTGGCCGAGTGATGTTGTCCGTACTACCTAACCCCGGTACCCGTTCATCATCACAACATTTCCTGTGGGTCCACATCGAGCGACCACCGTACCTTGCGGGCCGTTTTCAAATTCTCAACCTGATGTACCCATGGATTTAGCATCCGCTGCAATAGGTTTCGGCTGTGCGCCTGAATGAGTAGCTGCCCTCGGTAGCGACCCGCGCGCCGTTCAATCGGTGCCCGCACGGGCCCAAATACGTCAATCCCACCCTTAGCGAGCTTAAGCGCCTCAATCCGCGCTTCACTTAGAAAGTTGTAGGTTGCGCCTTGGCTGTGGGCGTCCGCACGCAGGAGTGTGAGGCGGGTATATGGGGGCAATTTGGCCTCGCGTCGCTCCACCAGCGCCTCACGTGCGAATCGCCCGTAACCATGCTCAATCAGCGATCTTAATAAATGATGATCAGGATGGTGCGTCTGGATAAACACGGTCCCTGGACGCTTGGCACGCCCGGCTCGTCCAGCAACCTGCATGACTAGCTGCGCCATGCGTTCGCTGGATCGAAAATCAGCCCCGAACAGGCCGCTGTCAGCATCGACCACGCCGACTAGCGTCACGTTAGGAAAGTGGTGGCCTTTTGCCAGCATCTGCGTGCCAATCAAGATACCTGCGCTACCCGATTGTATTGTATCCAGCATCTCCTGCATCGCTCTCTTCCGGCGTGTGCTGTCACGATCAATGCGAACAACACGATTCTGTGGGAAAAGATCCTCTAACAGTTGGGCTAATCGCTCAGTTCCATGGCCAACGGCAATCAGATCGCAACCGCCGCAGGACGGGCAAGATGTCTCTGGCCTACGATCAGCGCCACAGTGGTGACAAACCAGCAGATCCCTTTCCTTGTGATAGGTCACATGCACATCGCAGCGTTTGCAACCTGCGACCCAGCCGCAATGATGGCACAGCATGGCAGGAGCAAATCCACGCCGATTAAGAAACAAGAGGACTTGGCGCCCCTGGTTCAAATTTGTCCTGATAGCTTCTAATAGAGTTACTGATAGCGCAGCGTGCATTGGCCGGCGTCGCATATCCAGTACCTCGATCTTTGGAGAGGCCGCGTCACCGGCCCGCTCGGGAAGAATTAAATGTCGGTAGCGCCCTAGGTCAACATTGTATAGCGATTCCAGCGATGGGGTGGCAGTACCGAGCAGCACGGGGATTTTGGCCCTTTGTGCACGCACAACAGCAAGATCGCGGGCGGAGTAACGAAATCCCTCGTGCTGTTTGTACGATAGATCGTGCTCTTCGTCGACAATGATGGCACCAGGGTACCGTAATGGAGTCCACACGGCAGAGCGGGTACCGATCACAATCGATGCACTACCGTCCCGTGCCATCAGCCAGGCATTTAACCTTTCCTGGTCCGATAGCGCTGAATGCACGACGGCGATGGGAACAGCAAATCGCCGGCGAAACCGGTCGACGGCCTGGGGCGTCAGACCGATCTCAGGTATCAACACCAACGCCTGTTTGCCTTCTCGGATCACGCGGTCGATGACCTGTAAATATACTTCTGTTTTGCCGCTCCCCGTGACGCCATCCAACAGAAATGGTTGAAACGTGCCAAGAGAAGAACAGATTGCCGAAACCGCCTGTTCTTGCGCCACATTGAGCGCAAGCGCAGGTTCACGTTGCCCTCTGCCCCCCTGCGACGTACCCGCGTACTCA
The DNA here is from genome assembly GCA_022614965.1 of Gammaproteobacteria bacterium. Lineage (GTDB taxonomy): Bacteria > Pseudomonadota > Gammaproteobacteria > JAKEHO01 > JAKEHO01 > JAKEHO01. Next base: position 39,986 of record JAKEHO010000002.1, on the reverse strand, counting down.
TAGGTATCAACCCAGCCTCTGTCCATCAACGCTCGAATGGCAGTACGCCACCCCCAACCGAGTTCGGAAAGTTGCTTGCGTGTCACCCCTTCAGGGTATTGGCGCAGGAACTCAAGTAATCCCACCTGACGTGGAGCGCGTCTAAGACTGTCAGGTTTGATGTGGCACCCCTCTGGCGAGAGACGCCACCGTATCTCTCTGCGCTGACGGGCGGGCCTTCCTTTGCGCAGCAGCGACGGCAGACATGCAAACACCGTCTCCCCAATAGGGTGATGGTAGTAATCACCTGCCCATTTGAGGAACGCCAAGTGGGGCGCCGATAGCAACGGTTCGTCGTCTACGACCGCTGATACCCATTTAAGCTGCTCGCGTGCAAGCTCGGTTTTATCGGTAACTGACATTAACATCCCAACCCGGTGCCCTGATCCAAACGGCACGCGGAGACGGACGCCAGGTATCAACCTGTCAATGTCACAATTCGGGGGAGGAAGATAATCAAAATAATGGCGCAGGGGGGCAGGCAGAGCGACTTGCAAGACTGCCATTGGGCTCCGGCTCATCAATGTGAGTGCATATCATATTGCGAGGCCGTGTTCGGTTGCAGCATCTTGAACGAGTTGCTCGACCTCCGCGATTCTTGCCCGCCGCATCGGTTTCCCATCAACCGGACTTTGTGGGGCCTGGCGCAATCCGTTGAGCGGGAATACTGCAAGCTCAACAGGGACATCACCGGCCATAAACCGATAGGCTGGGTACGACATGGCTGTGCTCGCATCGATGCGCAAACGTCGCTCTCCCAAATTGTAAGGAATAGCGTGATCGAGCAAAAACAGCCCGACTTCCTCAGGTGTATCAGTAAACAAATGAAGGCTCACCTCAGTGTGCTCGCCCGCAGTCCCGCTCAGAACCGCTCCTACGAGGCGTGGAGTAAACGACATAAACAATCGCATAGCGTTCAGCGCGCTTACACGCAGTGCCTGTAACCGTCGCGGCTGGCTATTTGCTTTGAAGATGCGCTGATATTCCTGACAGGCTTTCTCGATCTCCCTGTTACTGGGCAGGTGCTGACTCGCCGTTACACCCATCTGTTGAGCTGCTTTTTGTTTCGCTACCAGATAGCTGTCCACACCACTTTCGGCCATAAATCGGGCCGCACAGTGGGCTATCCGCTGGCGCAACTGTTGTTCGCTGCTCTTATAGCGAGTCGCCATTCTGTTTTAGAAGAGTTGTTCTGGGATATCTTCCGTCCCAACCGCGTCGCTGTGAGTAGTCGGTATTGGTTCACCGGAAAGATTCTTGGGAACGTCTTCAATTCTGAAGGTCTCAAAGATCGCCCGCGAGTTATCTGCGCTTGCAAGCTGTCCCGTCTCAGGATCAATACGCACTTCGACTAAACCGGGAGGACGCTCCAATATCAATGGCGGCATACCTTCGAGTGCAGTTCGCATAAACTCTACCCACATGGGGAGTGCGGCCCGCGCACCAGTTTCGAGATCACCAAGTGGCTGAAACTGATCAAACCCCACCCACGCAGTAGCAACTATTTGAGTATTGAAACCTGAAAACCACGCGTCTCTCTGGTCATTCGTCGTTCCCGTCTTCCCGGACAGATCATCGCGTGCCAGTTCGCGGGCGCCCTGACCGGTACCACGGCGGATTACGTCTCGCATCATTGAATCCATAATCCAGGCGTTCTGCGGGCTGATTACACGTTCCGCGTCCATCTCACCAGATTCCAATACCGCCAAAGCTCCACTGTCTGTGTCAACCGATAATGCAAACGCATCTCGCGTAGAGTCTGCAGACCTGCACTCATGGCAGACCTTTTTGGGCTCACTGCGCATCACCACGCGGCCGTCATACGTCTCAATTCGATCAATAAAATACGGTTCAACGTAATATCCACCGTTTGCAAAAACGGCAAAGCCGGTTACAAGTTGCAGAGGGGTCGCCGCACCGCTACCGAGCGCTAGAGACAAATTTTTCGGAAGTTGCTCAACATCGAAACCAAACCGATCAAGATATGCAATGGTTTTGGATACACCGATGGAATTCAGAAGGCGTATAGAGACTAAGTTACGTGAGTAGGTCAGTGCTTCACGCAACCGGGTAGGTCCGTGCGTTCTACCGCTGTAGTTTTCAGGTCGCCAAACTGCTTCAAGACCCGGGTCATTAAATATAACGGGGGCATCATTAATGAGACTGGCGGCCGTATAGCCGGAATCCAGCGCGGCCGAGTAGATGAATGGCTTAAAGCTAGAGCCTGGTTGTCGTCGAGCCTGCGTCACACGATTAAACTTACTTCGCTGAAAATCAAATCCCCCGATGAGTGCAAGTAACGCTCCGTCATCCGGCCTCATCGCGACTAGGCCGCCCTCAATGGCCGGGAGTTGAACAAGCCGCCATTTTCCTTCTTCGGTCAACTGCACGCGTACGACATCGCCTAGGTTAAGGATATCCGCCGCCCTCTTAGGCGCGGGCCCACGATGGTTTTCGTCTAAATAAGGCCGGGCCCAAGAGAGGCTGGACCAGTCGAGGATCACTGGGCCGACGTCCCGCAAATAGACAACGGCTGACTGCTCGTCGCGCTCCACAACCAGTGCCGGAAACAAATCGCCTAGAGGGGCAGACCCCGCGAGGTGGGCTGACCAGTCATCTTCCGAAGAGTGCGCGTCAAGCTCAATGTGGCGTTCGGCCCCCCGGTAACCGTGGCGTCGGTCATACTCCAGCAGCGCTTTACGCAAACTCCAATTAGCCGCGGTTTGTAAGCGATTAATTATTGTGGTAATGACACGGTATCCGCTGGTATAGGCTGCCTCACCATAGTGCTTGAGCATGTAGGCGCGCACCATCTCCGCAAAATAAGGCGCATTTGCCTCCACCGCCGGGTTATGCAGGCTTGCGACTTGGGGTGCGGCGATTGCCGCGGCATACTCCGGCTGCGTGATAAATCCAAGCTCAAGCATTCGTCCGAGTACGTAGCTTCTGCGCTCGAGTGCCCGTGCCGGATCAGTAATAGGGTTGGTCGTGGATGGCGCCTTCGGCAGGCTCGCAATCATGGCAATTTGGGGAAGCGTCAGCGACCGGATATCGGTCCCGTAATATACCTGGGCTGCGGCTGCAACCCCGTAAGCCCTCTGCCCAAGATAGATCTTGTTGAGGTATAGCTCGAGGATCGCATCTTTCGACAGCTCCCGCTCAATCTTGAGCGCAAGCAGGATCTCGTTCAGTTTACGTAGATAGCTCTTCTCCCGGGTGAGGAAAAAATTGCGTGCGACTTGCATCGTGATCGTGCTGCCGCCTTGTGTCTTTTCGCCCGTGCGAACAAGCTGAATCGCAGCACGCAGAAGACCCTGCCAATCCGCCCCGGGGTGCTCGTAGAAACGATCATCCTCGGCGGCCAAAATCGCCTTGATCAACAACGGGGGAACCTCACTGAGTTTAACCGGCTCCCGCCGTTTTTCTCCAAATTCCGCAATCAGGGACAGCTCCTGCGTGTATACCCGCAGCGGCACCTGCATCTGGACGTCCTTGAGCGCTTCGATATCCGGCAACCTCGGCACCAAATACCAGAGCGTTGCAGCCGTCAGCGCTACGGCCGAGAAAAGGCACACCAGGAGGAAATTGAACATCAGCCGCAACATGTTGGGTATTAACTAGGTTGTCGCCCCCATATATGGCGTATTGGTGCCTATTAAACCAAAAATATCACAAAGTTCATAAATATTGCGGGCCAAACTATTTGTTTTTTAACTTTCGCTTGACTATAGTCTAGCATTGCAACTTAAGGTTATGGGCGACGTATGCTACATAACCACGGAGACTAAAAAGGAAAAACAGTGCTCCTGTTCAAGCGCAAATCCACTCCGACTGTCGGCGTTGACATTAGCTCAACGTCAATAAAACTGCTTGAACTCGGGCGTAGCGGTTCTCGATATCGTGTCGAAAGCTACGCCGTTGAGCCCACCCCGCCCAATACCGTAGTAGAAAAAAATATCACGGATGTTGAAGCAGTGGGCGAGGCCATTGCTCGGGCAGTTAAAAAGGCCGGTACACGCACGAAATACGCCGCCGCTGCTGTCGCGGGTTCCGCCATCATCACCAAGATCATTTCCATGCCCGCAGACCTTTCTGAGAGCGAAATGGAAGGTCAGATTGAGATCGAAGCTGACCAATATATCCCATTTCCGCTGGAAGAGATCAATATGGATTTTGAGGTACTCGGGCCATCCTCTGACCAACCAGGACGAGTAGATGTGTTGCTTGCGGCATCGAGGAGCGACAATGTAGACGTACGGGTAGCGGCATTGGAGATCGCTGGTCTCACCGCAAAAATTATCGATGTAGAAGCCTTTGCCCTGGAGAATTCTATTGGCTTGCTTGCCAAAGACATGCCCGGCGGTGGCAAAGATCGGGTCATCGCCATCGCCGATGTCGGCGCCGCGATGACCACCTTCAGCGTATTGGATAATCGCAAGATCATGTACACACGCGAACAAGCGTTCGGCGGTAAACAACTGACGGAGGATATTCAGCGGCGCTATGGCCTCTCCTATGAAGAGGCCGGCCAAGCAAAACGGCAGGGCGGATTGCCTGAAAACTATGTTCCGGAGGTTCTCGAACCCTTCAAGGAAGCCATGGCTCAGCAAATTAGCCGCGCCATGCAATTCTTTTACTCGTCAAGCCAAATTACCAATGTTGATCTCCTATTCCTCGCCGGGGGTTGCGCATCGATTGCGGGGATCGGAGAACTCGTCGAGTCCACTACCGGCGTGACCACACGCATAGCGAACCCATTCGCCAATATGTCCGTCGCTTCTGGTGTTCGCGCACAGGCACTGAGTAACGATGCCCCCGCGCTGATGACGTGCTGCGGGCTGGCGCTGAGGAGCTTCGATTAATGGCGAAGATCAATCTACTTCCGTGGCGCGCCGCTCTGCGCAAAGAGCGCCAAACTCGATTCTACATCACAATAGGGCTGGCCGTCGTTGCAACCATTGCCGTCTGGGGGGTCGTGCACTTGTACTTCGAACAATTAATCTCCCATCAGAACGCACGCAACCAATTCCTGCAAGGACAGATCGCGCTACTGGACAAGAAGATCAAGGAAATTAATGAACTCGAAAAAGAAAAAGAAAGACTTTTAGCACGTATGAGAGCGATTGAGAGGCTGCAGGCCAATCGTCCTCTCATTGTTCGCCTGTTCGACGAATTAGTGAAAAGCCTGCCCGACGGAGTCAGTCTTACGCAGGTTTCTCAAAAAGGCACTGTCATCACGATTGATGGCATTGCTCAATCGAATGCAAGAGTCTCATCATTCATGCGTAATCTCGAGCAGTCCCCATGGTTGGCGACACCAGAACTTGACATCATCCAAACCACTGACCAGCAGGGGACACGCATCAGCAAATTTACCCTACGCTTTAATCAAGTGTATCCACAAGCTGATGAAAAAGGTAAAGGAGATACGGCAAGTTCATCATGAAATGGTCTGATCTAAAAAATCTTGAGCTCCAAAACATCGGCAACTGGCCTGTTCTCGCAAAGGTTGGCGCGATTGCACTAGCTTGCGCTGGCATCCTCGGTGCAGCTTGGTATTTTGATACGCAGAAGCAACGAGATGAGTTGATTCAGGCTGAGGCCAAGGAGACGGGAGAAACAGGACTGCGTAAAACCTTCGAGATTAAACAGCAAAAGGCGGCAAATCTGGAGGCCCTACAACAACAGATGAAGGAGATGGCCCAGTCCTTTGGTGACATGCTGCGCCAGCTGCCTAACAAGACGGAAGTGGCCGCTTTGCTTGTCGACATTTCCCAGACAGGGCTGGCCAGTGGCCTTGAATTTGATCTTTTCCAACCACAAAAGGAACAGCCTTCAGAATTTTACGCCGAGCTGCCCATTAAAATTCAAGTCGCAGGCGACTATCACGAGTTGGGAGAATTTGTGAGTGGTGTCGCTGCGCTGCCCCGGATCGTCACGGAACACGACATCATTATTGTAAAGGATACAAAGAAGGAGAAGGGCACTGAAGGCGAGCTCACGATGACAGCAACCGCAAAGACCTACCGCGCTATGGACGAGGAAGAAGAGCAATCTTCGGAAGGCGCCAAGCCGGCGGGCGCTGCCAAGCGGGCAGGTGGTGCAAAACCAGCGGGCGGTGCCAAACGGGAGGGCGATGCCAAGCCGCCGGGCGGTGGCAAACCGGCTGAGGGTAATCAATGACTCTGAATATTAAGGATCTGTTGTCAGCCCTCCTTGGCTTGTGCCTGGTCTTGACCATGACAGCCGGTTGCGTGTCCCGGGACATGAGCGATCTTGAAGACTGGGTAGAAGAGGTCAAAGCGAGACCAGGGGGTCGGTTAGAGCCGCTGCCCGAGATCAAACCCTATGAAGCCTATACCTATCAATCGAGTGGCGCACGGGATCCGTTCGTACCATTCTACGAGAAGCCCCTAGAACAAATTGCCTCCGAGTTGGCAAGTGGACAAAACAACAAATACATCGACGAAATAAAGAATAGGAATCGAGAGGAGCTCGAGCAGTTTGAACTCGATAGCCTGCGGATGGTAGGCCTCTTGGAGGACACAAATGAGCACTGGGGAATCGTGTTAGATCCAGATGGAACAATTCACCGGGTCAAGGTTGGCAATTACCTGGGCCGCAATATTGGCAAGATCACGAATATTTACGAAGACAGGATTGAGCTTCGAGAGATCATTCAGGACAGCCAGGGCCGGTGGACAGAGCGCGAGGCGGCGCTAGCACTGGTTGAATAACCTGACGGATAGAGGGGTGGAGACAATGTTTGCATCCATAGCGTTACACGAACACATGACGACCAACGCAATAGCCCGGTGGCTTACGCGCGTGGCTGTGGCGATGTGTCTGCTGTGTCTACAGACTGTAGCTCATTCTGCCAGCAGGACTTTGGACAATATGAGCTACTCAGTGCTTCCGGGTGATCAGGTGCAAATAAAGCTAGATTTGTCTGCACCGCCGGAACAGGAACCATTAAGTTTTAGCATTGACAACCCAGCCAGGATCGCACTCGACTTCCCAGACACAAGTCTTAACCTAGAGATAAAGAGCCAAGCTATCGGCGTCGGCTTGGCTCACAGTGTAGCAGCGGTTGAGGCCGGCGGTCGCACTCGTGTTGTGGTGAATCTCACACAGCTTGTGCCTTATGACTTGCGTGTTGAAGGAAATTCTGTGCTGGTGACGCTTGCCCAGGCAGCGGAGGCCATCCCGAGCGGTCTGCCCGCGGAAATTGAAGCAGCTGGAGCTGCCCCAGCCGCGATGCCGATGGTGGCTGGCAGGCCGAGTATCATGAACATCGATTTCCGGCGCGGCACAGGCGGTGAAGCAAAGGTGATCGTCACGCTAAGTGATCCCTCCATTGGCGTCAATATCGATCAGCAAGCAGGGAATATCGTAATTGATTTTCTCAATGCGAGCCTTCCAGAACAATTAGACAGGCGGCTCGACGTGATCGACTTTGCGACGCCTGTCAAAGAGGTCGATACCGGTCCATTAGGAAATGGAGCGCGTATGGTCATCAGCACGACGACTGACAATTACGACTATCTGTCTTATCAGTCGGACGAGATCCTCACCGTCGAGGTCAAGCCACTCACCGAGGCACAGAAGGAAGCGATCAAAAAGGAGAAATTTGGGTATACCGGAGAGCGGCTGTCTTTGAACTTCCAAAACATCGAGGTACGCGCGGTACTCCAGCTTATCGCCGATTTCACGGGTCTTAACATGGTGGCGAGCGATACCGTAACGGGCAATCTCACGCTGCGGCTGAAGAACGTACCCTGGGATCAGGCACTCGACATCATCCTGAAGTCAAAGGGCTTAGGCATGCGCAGAGTCGGCAGTGTGATCATGGTTGCGCCCCAGGAAGAGATTGCGGCACGTGAGAAACTAGAACTCGAGGCAGAAAAGCAGCTCCAGGAGCTCGCTCCTTTACGAACGGAATTTATCCAGGTTAACTACGCGAAGGCTTCGGACATCGCAGTTCTTATCAAGGCCGAAGCGAATAACCTCCTGTCAGAGCGGGGTAACGTCACCATCGATCAGCGCACCAACACGCTCATCGTACAGGATGTAGCAACGAGTCTGGAAAGCATACGAGAGATGGTCGTGAAGCTTGACATCCCGGTACGGCAGGTGCTTATCGAGTCACGCATTGTCAATGCCAGCGAGGACTTTGCCAAGGACATCGGTGTGCGCTTTGGCCTCGCCGGGCGCACAAGGGATCCCAACACCGTCGAAACCTTTACGGTCGCCGGCGGCACGCAACCCGGCGTGTTTCAGGATCTTGACCCGACCGGGTTCAATACAGCAGGACTGGAAGACCTTATCGTCGACCTGCCCGTCGCCGATCCGGCCGGGACGCTTGGCCTAGTCGTTGGTAAGGTGGGGACCTGGCTCCTGCAGCTCGAGCTGTCCGCGGCGATCGCCGAAGGGCGAACGGAAGACATTGCCAACCCGAAGGTCATCACGGCGAACCAAAAAGAGGCCCTGATCGAGACGGGTGAAGAAATTCCATACCAGGAAGCAACCTCCAGTGGTGCCACATCCGTCTCGTTCAAGAAGGCGGTCCTGTCACTGCGGGTTACCCCCCAAATTACGCCCGATGACCGTGTTCTGCTCGACCTTATAGTCAATCAGGATACGCGTGGTGCCCCGGAGGTCCTGGGCGTACCGCCGATTGATACCAAGGAGGTCAACACGCAGGTGCTGGTGGACAACGGCGAAACGGTGGTCCTTGGAGGGGTCTACTCACAAAACCAAGAGACGACAATCGATCGCGTACCCTGGTTCAGCGACCTGCCTCTTTTCGGCTTCCTATTCAAACGAACGCTGCAATCAAAGCAGCGGGCTGAACTGCTCATTTTCGTGACGCCTAAGATCCTTAAAGAGACCTTGCAGGCCGAAACCTAAGAATGACGTAAGACCCATGGATGGGTCAATGCGACTTGATGTGGTCCTCTGGGCCACATCTTTTTTTTTGCTCGCCCCATATTTTCCTTGAGCAACGCCATCCCAATCTCTGATAACAGAACCATTCAACCCCAGGCAACAAAGGTCAAGGACAATCTGATCCCGGCCGCGGCGTTGGGATATAGGCTTGATTTCTAAAGGCAATACTGGCATATCTGCCCCATAAACACCGATCAGTGAAGTTATCTTTCGTCATGTGAACTCTAATATTCCGTATCTCATTTCAGCTAAGCGTAATGGCTAGGCGCAATAATATCTTTCTTGTTGGTCCGATGGGCGCAGGCAAATCGACGATCGGACGCGAGCTTGCTAAACAACTTAAATTGGAATTCCTTGATAGCGACCAAGAAATCGAAAAACGTACTGGCGTAGACATTCCCTTTATCTTTGAGATTGAGGGCGAAGAAGGATTTCGCAAACGGGAGAAGCAGATCATTGATGAATTAACCCAGGTACAGGGCATTGTGCTCGCGACAGGGGGTGGTGCCGTACTCGACCCCGACAATCGGGCACGGCTCGTCAGCCGGGGGTTCGTCATCTATCTACATGCTCCAATCGAACAACTCCTTGAGCGCACTTTTCTGGACCGGAAACGCCCATTGCTACAAAATGAAGACCCGAGGCAGAAGATGGAACATCTAATTGAGAAACGGGATCCTCTGTATCGTGACGTTGCGGATTTGATTGTCGAAACGGGCCGCCGTACAGTACGACGAGTGGTGAATGAGATTTGTCAGCATCGAGCAATCCAATGAAAACAGTCATGGTTAAACTGGGAGATCGGAGTTATCCGATCCACATCGGCGAGCACTTGATTGGGCGTCGGGATCTCATGGCAGGTCACATCAAGGGTCAGAAGGTTATGGTAGTGACAGACACTACGATAGCTCCCTTGTACCTGGGCACTGTAATGAATGCGCTTAGAGCTTTCACGGCCGAATCAATACTGTTACCCGTTGGTGAGGAACACAAAAACTTGGACGTAATGAACAGGATCATCACGGCCCTGCTCGAATATCAATTTGGGCGCACAAGCACGCTGGTTGCTCTGGGAGGTGGGGTCATAGGCGATATGACCGGCTTTGCTGCGGCCTGTTATCAACGAGGGATAGACTACATACAGATCCCAACCACCTTGCTGGCCCAGGTCGACGCGTCGGTGGGGGGCAAAACCGCTGTCAATCACCCCTTGGGCAAGAACATGATCGGCGCGTTCCATCAACCGCTATGTGTGATCGCCGACACGCGAACACTTCGCACATTAAGCGATAGGGAGTTCTGTGCCGGGTTATCTGAAATCATAAAATATGGACTCATTCGGGATCATTCATTTTTTGAATGGCTAGAGGGCAACATACACGCACTCCTTGAGCGTAACCCTGATGCCCTTGCCTATGCCATCGAGCGCTCGTGCCAACACAAGGCCAACGTGGTCGCGGCTGATGAACGCGAAGCCGACGTCCGTGCGCTACTCAATCTAGGTCATACTTTTGCACATGCGATCGAGACTGGTCTCGGTTATGGAACGTGGCTTCACGGCGAGGCCGTTGCCGCAGGTATTTACATGGCGGCTGATCTATCTTCCCGCCTCGGGTGGCTTGATCACGCCAAGGTTATTCGCATCGAGGCGCTTATCAACCAAGCACACCTTCCGGTTAGAGCGCCACACACGATAACATCTGCGCGCATGTTAGAGCTGATGTCTGTAGATAAAAAGGTAAGGGATGATTCCTTACGGTTGGTCCTTTTGCAAGATATTGGCAAGGGCATTGTGACTTCTGATTTCGACATGGTCGAATTAAAGGAAACTCTTTCCCACTGTCGTGCAGTTCCAGAGGTCGCATGATGCATGATCTGGCGCCGTATGCTGCCAGTCAACAGGTATCCCGCGGTCGAGTGTATAAGGAACCTGTTGCTGTGTATCGCGACGAATATCAACGCGATCGTGATCGCATCATCCATTCCGCCGCGTTTCGCCGTCTCGAATACAAGACGCAAGTATTCGTTAATCACGAAGGCGACATGTTTCGCACCAGACTTACGCATTCGATCGAAGTGGCACAAATCGGGCGAACTATCGCACGAGCTTTAAGACTCAACGAAGATCTGACGGAGGCAGTTGCGCTAGCGCACGACCTCGGACATACACCATTTGGGCATTCTGGTCAGGACGCCCTTAACGAGTGCATGAGTAATTTCGGGGGATTTGAGCACAATTTACAATCCCTGCGCGTTGTAGATGTCCTCGAGGAGCGATATCCGGAGTTCCCTGGTCTGAATCTCACGTTTGAGACCCGTGAAGGGATCCTCAAACACTGCTCGCTCCAAGATGCATCTAAGCTTGGCGAGGTTGGACGCCGATTTATCGATCAACAACAGCCCGGCCTTGAAGCGCAACTCTGCAACCTCGCAGACGAGATAGCCTACAACAACCATGATGTCGATGACGGCCTTCGCGCGAGGCTGCTTAATGTCGAGCAACTCTGCGAGGTCCCCTTATTTGGAGAACAATATGCTGAGGTCGTGAAGTGTTGGCCAGACCTCCCGAAACGGCGCGTGATTCACGAAGTGATCCGGCGGATGATTAATCAACAGGTAACCGATCTCATTGAAATTACCCGGAAGGGCGTGGAAGCATTCGACGCCCCCAACATTGACGCGGTGCGTGCCGCAGGGAAACCACTGGTTACCTTCAGCGGCGATATGCGCGAGATGCAACTGGAACTAAAGCGCTTTCTCCGCAAGCACCTTTACCGGCATCGCCACGTTCATCGCATGGCTGTTAAGGCCCAAGCAATCATTCGGACCCTTTTCGATGCCTTCATGCGTGATGTTGACCTGCTCCCTGCAGCTGTGCGCATCAGCACACGGCGCTTAGAACGCGAAGCCGGGGACGAAGCCGGGCGCGCCCGTGCAGTCGCAGATTATATTGCTGGGATGACCGATCGCTACGCGATGCTTGAATATGGGCGGATCGCGGATCCAACGACCGTGATCTGAGGCGGATTGGAAAAACGTGGGAATACCACAGGGGAACCCTCTGCCCCAGCCCGCTACCTACTTGGGAAGAACAACCGGGCGACTCTCCGGGCATCCAACAGGCGATCCGTCCGGCCGTTGCCAACCATCGAAGCGGCAAAGCAGAACGGCTAAGCGCAACCAAACGGAAATCCCTACCATAGGATCCTGACACGACTATGCAGTAATCTGTACCAAAATGACGATATCTGCCAAATATCACCCACGGCCTGCCTCCTCACGTGAGCCCGGCAGGTATTCCTCTTGCGATGGCTGACCACACTCCGACCACCAAGCTGAGGGCCTAATGACGGATTTAAAAAACCAGCGCCTGTTGCGTGCCCTCCGGCGACACCCCGTAGACCGGACACCAGTTTGGCTGATGCGCCAGGCGGGCCGTTACTTACCAGAATACCAAGCGACGCGCAGCCGAGCGGGTGATTTCATGACGCTCTGCACCACCCCAGAGCTCGCCTGCGAAGTGACCTTGCAGCCGCTGTCTCGATTTCCCCTCGACGCCGCCATCCTGTTCTCGGACATCCTGACGATACCGCACGCGATGGGGCTTGGCCTGTCGATCACCGACGGGGACGGCCCCCGATTCAAGCACCCGTTACGCTCAGAAAGAGCGATCCGGGCACTTGGCGTGCCGGATCCCGAAAAGGAACTCCGTTATGTCATGGACACCATCCGCTTGGTCCGGCAAGAACTGGACAGGCGCGTGCCGCTGATCGGCTTCGCCGGCAGCCCCTGGACCCTGGCTACCTATATGGTCGAGGGTCACGCGAGTAAGGATTTTCGACAGGTAAAGGGCCTCGCGTATGAGCAACCCAACGTGATGCATCGGCTGCTCGAGATCCTGGCCAATGCTGTGGCTCGCTGTCTCAACGCCCAAGTCGCTGCGGGAGCCGAGGTCGTGATGATCTTCGATACCTGGGGAGGGGTGCTAACTACCTCAGGCTATCTCGACTTTTCGCTTGCCTATTCGCGTCGCGTGATACAAAGACTGAACACGAACAATAAAAATTCAGCGGTGCCAGTCATCCTTTTCACGAAAGGCGGAGGGGCTTGGCTCGATGCTATGGCAGATAGCGGCTGCGATGCGATCGGGCTCGACTGGACTCTGGACATCGGTGCCGCACGGCAAAGGGTGGGCCAGCATGTTGCGCTACAGGGGAATATGGATCCAATGATCCTTTTAGCCTCACCCGACCGGATCCGGGAAGAGGTCAAGGCAATCCTGGGAAGCTACGGGCAGGGCGCTGGCCATATCTTTAACCTCGGGCACGGCGTCCTTGCAGAAACTAAGCCAGAACATGTTGAGGTCCTTATTCAGGCCATACATGAACTAAGCCCCGCCTATCATGCCTGATTTGTTCCCCGTCTGAGGCTCACTGGCTCAAAACTTCGGATCCCATGGTTAACCATATGAGTTTTTCCTGAGGTCAATGCCCATGAAAAACGTTTCCCTCTACCTCCTCAAGGATGTTCGATGCCCCAATACGGCCAAACCAAGCACGAGAAAAGCAGCCAGCACAAAGGCCACGTTACCTGTCCGGGCGTAGGGAGTTAAGCCTTCATACAGGCCGACGTCAGCGAGCAAAGAGTCAGTCTTGAACTGTGGCGCGCGCGCGAGGACAGCGCCCTGTTCATTGACAACCGCAGTGACACCTGTATTTGTTGCGCGCAATAGATAACGGCCTGCCTCCAACGCGCGCATCCGCGCCATCTCAAAATGCTGACGAGGTCCAATGGAGTCCCCAAACCAAGCATCATTGCTTACATTGACCAAAAATGCCGCTTCGGGCAGCGCCTTGATAATCTCCTCTCCAAAAATGATCTCATAGCAGATAGACACACTGACAAGGTGACCCGCCGAGCGTAGCAGCGGCTGATTGACTGGACCGGCGCTGAAGCTGGACAACGGAATCGCCAGGGCCTCTGCCAGCCGTTGTAGCCACTGCCTAAGAGGTGTGTATTCGCCGAAAGGCACGAGATGCCGTTTGTGATAGACGCCTGGGTGGCTGCCGATCGCGACGACACTGTTGTAATAACGTAAACCGTCCGGATCAGCAAAAGGTATACCGATTAGCAAATCCGTCCCATTGAGGCGAGCTTGCGATTGTAGTGCCACGATCACCGGCATTGCAGAGTCATAGAAAGCCGGGATTGCTGCCTCTGGCCAGATGATGAGATCTTCGCCCCAATATGTGTCTGTCAGGGCCTGATAAAGCCTAATCGTCCTTCGAAGCTCCTCAGGTTGCCACTTGAGCTGCTGTGCAATATTGCCCTGTAACAACGCTACGTTGAGCGTCTCCCCGGTTGGCTCTGTCCATGAGATCCGTCCCAATAGAAACGCACCCCCCCATATGAGTGCGAGTGCAGAAAGAGGATACACACACTGCCTAAGGCTACGGCACATCGCGTAGGCAAGTAGCCCGGCACTGACGGCTACTGCCCAACTGACCCCATATACGCCAACGAGCGGCGCTAGCGCGGCAAGGGGGGCGTCTATTTGACTGTATCCGAGATTAAGCCAGGGAAAACCGGTTAGTATCCATCCACGTAGCCATTCGACCAGGGCCCACGTGGCGGGTACCACAACAAGCAAGCACACTGCCTCACTCGCACCCGATAAACGTTTGGTCACGTAACCAACGATGGCGGGATAGCAGGCGAGGTAGGCGACCAACAAATAAGTCAACAAGAGTGCAAATGGCAGATTAAGACCGCCAAATTGGTAGATGCTGATGTGCAGCCAGTAAACACCAACACCAAACATTCCCATCCCATAAAGCCACCCGCGCCAGCAGGCCCGCCAAGGAGAAACATTTAGCCACGTTAGGAAGAGTACAGCGGGCGAGATGACAGCTACAGGAAACCAGCCGAAGGGCGCGAAGGCGAGAGGCAGGACTGCGCCTGCGAGCAGCGCAATTGCGTCATGAAAGTATGCACCCCGCCGTGGAGTCAGCGTTACCAACGCACTATTCGCATTGAGTTCTCGTTAGTCAAAACGGGGCGGGCACTTCGGCGGCCTTAGCCATTCCTTACGGACAGAAACAGGTGGCTATCTGCTCTCCGCTTGGGTGCGCTATCAACTGGCTTCACCTAGCACGTTCTCGGTTTCTAACTTAGTCAGTCGTAACAACTGAATGCGCCGTTTATCTGCCCGCAACACTTGAACGTTGAAGCCACCATAATCCAATGTCTCTCCACGTTTTGGCAGGTGCCCAAAGGCGCTCAACATAAGTCCGCCAACTGTGTCGTATTCGTCATCACTAAAATTGGTATGGAAGTACTTATTAAAGTCTTCAATGGGCGTAAGCGCTTTTACGGTATACCTATTCTTTCCATGTTGTTTAATGAAATCTTCCTCATCAATATCATGTTCATCCTCGATCTCACCGACGATCTCTTCGATGATATCTTCTATCGTAACTAAGCCCGAAACGCCGCTATATTCATTGACGACAATTGCCATGTGATTGCGGCTTGAACGAAATTCCCGAAGTAGCACGTTTAAGCGCTTGCTTTCAGGCACAAAAAAGGTTGGACGCATTACGTCGCGAATGTTAAACGCTCGATCCTCGCGCTTGGCCATATAAGCTAGAAGGTCTTTGGCGAGAAGGATGCCGACTACCTCGTCCACATCATCGCCAATCACCGGGAATCGCGAATGCCCAGATTCGATCACAGTAGGCAAGAAATCTTTGGGCTTAGCATCGTGGTTGACGACAACCATTTGTACGCGAGGAACCATGATGTCACGGACTTGCATGTCTGAGACCTGGAGCGCCCCTTCAATCATTGGAAGGGCATCCCCATGCAAGATGTTACGTTGCTCAGCAGCGCGGAGAAGGTCGATTAAATCTTGCCGGTCCTGCGGCTCACCGCTGAGCACATGGCTCAAGCGCTCGAACCAGGATCGCGAGCTTGAGCCTTCACTAGGTCGCTCCTCGCTCATGATTCAGTCACGGACCCGTAAGGATCAGGATAACCCAACGCATCGAGGATCCGGGTCTCTAACGCCTCCATCTCCCTTGCACGATCCTCATCGATATGATCATATCCTAAAAGATGCAGGGTTCCGTGTATGACCAGGTGCGTCCAATGCGCCATGACACTTTTGCCCTGCTCTTGTGCCTCGCGTTCGACGACGGGCGCACAGATGATGACATCACCGAGTAAATCAGCCGCTATCCCCTCTAGATCTTCGCAAGGGAAGGACAGCACATTCGTAGGCCCTTGAGACCGCCGCCATCGCTCGTTTAGTTCGGTTCCTTCCTTCTCATCGACAATACGCACAGTCATTTGCACATTCTCGCGATGGCCACGCACGGTAGCATTCACCCAGGTTTCGATCTCCGAAACGGACGGTAGCCCGTCGGCGTTGATGGCGTACTGCACATCGACTTCGACGCTCATCCCTCATGATCAGGAGATTCACCACTCTCCGCTCTTTCGTTGCGCTCGTATGCATTGAGAATTCGTGCCACAAGAGGATGACGAACTACGTCCCGTGCCTGGAAAAAAGTAAAACTAATCCCTTCGCTATCCTTCAACACGTCGATTACGTGGCGCAGCCCGGACTTGCGGCCACGGGGTAGGTCGATCTGCGTAATGTCACCGGTCACCACAGCCCGCGACCCGAACCCGATGCGGGTAAGGAACATCTTCATCTGTTCGACGGTGGTGTTTTGCGCCTCATCCAAAATGATAAAAGACTCATTGAGGGTGCGGCCTCGCATGAAGGCAAGTGGTGCTACCTCAATGATGTTCCGATCAATATATCGAGCGACCCGTTCAAACCCCAGCATCTCATACAGGGCGTCGTAGAGCGGCCTTAAATAGGGATCGACCTTTTGGGTCATGTCACCCGGTAAGAAGCCCAATCGCTCACCCGCCTCTACTGCAGGGCGCACCAGAATAACTCGGCGCACCCCATCCCGCGCGAGGGCATCGACAGCACAGGCCACCGCAAGATACGTCTTACCCGTTCCTGCCGGGCCAATGCCGAAGCTGATGTCATGATTTCGGATATTTTTCAGATAACCTCGTTGGTTTGGTCCTTGCGCCTTGATGACGCTTTGTTTGGTGTGGATAATTGCCTCGTCATACTCGTTGTCACCCAAGAGTTCCTCTATGCCCGCTTCTTGCAAGAACAGGTGGACACGTTCTGATGACAGCACTTCGTGGCTGGTCGCCTCATAAAGTTGTTTTATAACCTTACCAGCGATTTCCGCCGATTTGGGTGAACCGATCACTCGAAAGGTGTTACCACGGTTATTTATCTCCACGCCCATACGTCGTTCGAGCTGGCGGAGATGTTCGTCGAACGGCCCACACAGATTTGCGAGTCGCTTGTTATCTGCGGGACGAAGTATGAGATCGCTTGCGAGCGCTTGCTGAGTGTTGGAACGCGTGTTCAAAGGCAGACGGGATCAAATTGCTCCGTTATTCGAGACTGTACCTCATGCTTGACCAGCTCGCCACGCAGCGAATTGGATAACGCCTGGGTAACCCGCACGTCGACGAACTGACCGGCAAGGCTCTGCTCACCAGAAAAATTAATAACACGATTATTCTCCGTGCGTCCGCAGAGTTCAGCCACATTCTTGCGAGATGGCCCCTCCACCAGAATGCGCCGGATGGTCCCAACCATACTCTGGCTGATTTCTTGGGCCATCGCATCGATCCGCTTCTGGAGAATACTCAGGCGCTCTTTCTTGACTTCCAATGTGACATTATCCGGATAGGTGGCTGCCGGTGTGCCTGGTCGCCGGCTATATATAAAACTATACGATTGGTCATAGCCTATGTCTTCGATCAGATCCATGGTAGCGGCAAAATCATCATCGGTCTCTCCTGGGAACCCAATAATAAAGTCAGACGAAATACTGATGTCAGGTCGCACATTGCGCAGCCGACGGATTTTGGCCTTATACTCCAGTGCTGTATGGCCACGTTTCATCAATGCAAGGATCCGGTCGGAACCGCTCTGCACTGGAAGATGCAAGTGGTTAACAAGCTCAGGCACCTCAGCGAATGTCTCAATGAGGCTTTCCGAAAATTCAACGGGGTGGGAGGTAGTAAAGCGGATGCGATCAATACCATCAATTGCTGCGACGTAACTAATTAACAGCGCCAGGTCCGCAATCTCACCGTCGTGCATGGGGCCGCGATAGGCGTTAACGTTTTGACCGAGTAGAGTTACTTCCCGTACACCTTGCTCTGCGAGCGTTGCGATCTCGGTGATAACTTCATCAAAGGAACGGCTAAATTCTTCCCCGCGCGTATATGGCACGACGCAAAAGGTGCAATATTTGCTGCATCCCTCCATGATGGAAACGTAGGCAGTCGGCCCCTCCGCGCGAGGCTCAGGCAGACGGTCAAATTTCTCGATTTCGGGGAAGGTAATGTCGAGGACCCGGTTACCCGTTCCCTCAACGCGCTCAAGCATCTCCGGCAGGCGATGCAAGGTCTGAGGGCCGAAGATAATGTCTACATCAGGCGCCCGCTCCCAAATCGCGGCGCCCTCTTGGCTAGCAACGCAACCGCCAACACCTATTACGAGCTCGGGCTTCTGCTCTTTCCATTGCCGCCAGACACCGAGCTGCGAAAAAAGCTTCTCCTGGGCCTTTTCCCGGATAGAACAGGTATTCAGTAAGAGGACATCTGCTTCGGTGGGATCACGCGTGCGCGCGAGTCCATGCGACACCGCAAGAACATCCGCCATCTTGGCGGAGTCGTACTCATTCATCTGACAGCCAAATGTCTTGATATAAAGCTTGCGCGTCATGACCATTAAATCAGAAACGAGTTCAATACGTTACACGTTATCGAGGCCATTTTCCAGCCAAAACCAGGGCAGGTAAGAGCACCCTTTGAACCTCTTGTAGACAGGGGGGCGCCTATTTCGTAGCTTGCAGCCCCTTGTTGCGACTCAAGCGGGCTGCGCTAGCCTATTGGCACAAGGTATGGCCTTCGTTCATCCACCCAGCGCCACTTCGACGATCTGGATCTGATCGACCGGTAATTTGAAGCGGACTCCAAAGAATTCGGAGGGTACGTGTCAACACACGCACCATAGAGCGATCTATCAACGTAGTTCAGTCGCTCTGCGTTGTACGCCTGTGTCAGTAAAGCGCCGGAATGAGTGGGCAAGTGAACCGCAAAGAAGGAGGCTACCGGAACCCATTGGCATGTTAGGTTTCGCTCTCCCTTCGCCAACACTTTTTGCAGTTCCTTTACGCTCGTCAACACTTTATCGCCACAAAAGGGTCAATCGCCTGTCTGCGAGATCGCTTGGTCGGTCTGGGCCTTCGAACAGCAAATACGTCTCGAGCCCGCTTCATCGATGCGCTCCCCCGAGTCGCCTTCAAGGACGTCAGCTTCACTGCTTCCTTAGCCCCGTTACACCGGTATACTAACCAACGCCCCCGTTTTCACAGCCTAACAAAAAGGTAAAAAAAAAGTGATGAATACCCATAAGGGGGCTGCATCAGGACTCGCTTGGCATCAGATGTACTGATTATCTATACAGTATTGTCGTTGCGCAAAGATGCGATCAAGATGGAGACTCGCGCTGAAACCGGCTTATAATCAATCACATAAGGGCTAGGTCTGCCGTCGATCGCATTTCGGGGCAGCCTTCGAGATGAGGCCCGGGGAAAGCCAATGTGCCCACAGATGGATGCAATAGAGGGCGTTGCGTTTCAGCCGCCCCGCCGCGATTTATCTAGTGATACACTGGAAAACTTGACTTATGTTTTGCGTTCCTCGAAAAATCCCTACGTTTTGGTAGGCAACGCATTGATCAGGTACTGGCCAAAACACACGACACCAGGCATCAGGCGATAGTGAAAAGGAAAGCTCTGAACACCCGACGGGGGCTCTACGATCCCACCGCGACCCGCGCCAGTTGCGGTGTGGGCGTTGTTGTTGACTTGACAGGAGCCAAGAGCCACCAATTGGTGGAAGAGGGGTTCCGCATTCTGCAGAATCTCGACCACCGCGGAGCACGCGGAGCCGAAGAAAAAACAGGCGATGGCGCGGGGATGTTAATACAAAAACCGCACGAGTTCTTTAAAGCCGAAATCCCGGCCCTCAGGAGCTTCGACACCTATGGGGTTGGCCAAACCTTCTTCCCCCAAGACAAGCGCAAGCACAAGATTCTAGAGGAACTCATATACGATTGCGCCAGCAAGTACAGGTTCAAGATCATAGGGTGGCGTGACGTACCCACTGATAACTCGGATCTCGGGAAGACCGCGTTAGACTCCGAGCCAGTCGTAAAGCAATTTTTTGTTGAGCCGATTGACCATGTCGAGCCGAATAAACTCGATGCCAAGCTCTATATTCTCCGTCGAACGATCGAGAACACCGCCAGCAAACGCGAGCTCGGTGACGAACATCTCTTCTATATATGCTCTCTGGATCGACGAAAAATCGTCTATAAGGGGCTTCTTACCTGCGGGCAACTTAAGAATTATTATCCCGATCTCTCAAACGACAAGGTAAAGACGAGCCTTGTGCTCGTGCATTTCCGGTTTTCCACGAACACCCTTGGCTCATGGGATCTCGCCCATCCCTATCGGAATATTGTCCATAACGGCGAAATTAACACGTTGCGCGGCAATAAAAACTGGATGACAACGCGGGAAATCGATCTGGCCTGTGAGAAATTTGGTGATGATATAGATGAAATAAAGCCGGTCACATCCGAGGGGCTGAGCGATACCGCCGTATTAGACAATGTGCTCGAACTGCTCCTAGAAGCGGGCCGCGAATTACCTCATGCACTACGCATGCTGATCCCCGAAGCCTGGAACAAAGATCAATTCATGGATAGGAAGAAGCGAGCGTTCTATGACTATTTTTCGACCATCATTGAACCATGGGACGGACCCGCCCTAGTGGCCGCAACCGATGGTTATCGGGTTGCCGCTGTTTTGGATCGTAACGGGCTGCGGCCTTGTCGATATTGCGTCACCAAAGACAACAAGCTGATTATGGGAAGCGAGACGGGCATTCTCGAAACACCGCCCAGCGAAATCGTTTTCAAAGGACGCCTCAAGCCCGGTCAGATGTTTCTGGCGGATACCTTGCAACGGCGAATCGTCCCGGAAGATGAGATCTTCGCAGTCCTTACCAGTGCGCCCTATGAAGAATGGCTCAGGACCAACCGGGTAAAACTGAAGGACATCGTCGCTGAATTCGCAGGAGAACGACCGCTTCAAGACGCAACAGTGCAGATTACCCAATACCAACGGGCCTTCGGTTACACGTTGGAATACCTCCGTTGTCTACTCCAGCCGATGGCGGAACAGGCAAAAGATCCACTGGGTTCCATGGGAAACGATGCAGCACTTGCGGTGCTTTCGGCGAGAAACAGGCTTCTCTTTGACTACTTCAGCCAGTTGTTCGCCCAGGTCTCGAACCCCCCGATTGACTATCTACGGGAGGATTTGGTCACCTCGCTGGAAGGCCATATCGGAAGACAACGTAACCTGCTGGCAGAAACGCCAGAACATTGTCGCCAGATCTTTCTAGAGTCACCGATCCTCACAGATCTTGGGATGGATGCGATCAAACGCATGGATAAAAACGGCATCCGCTCGTATGTAGTCGATCTCACCTATCCTGTTGGGACCAGGCTCGGTACCGCCATTGACAAGGTCCGCTATGAGGCCGCCCAGGCCATCAATGATGGCTTTGAGATACTCGTTCTTTCCGACCGACAAATCGGCCCAGATCGCATTCCTATACCAAGTCTTTTGGCAGTCGGAGCCGTCCACCATTATCTAATTCGCAAGAAACTAAGGACCAGATGCGGGCTCGTCATCGAGACAGGCCAGGCATGCACCGTACATCATTTCTGTACCTTGATCGGCTACGGCGCTGGTGCGATCTACCCATGGCTTGCCTATGAAAGCATTGCACAGATGGTCGCAGAGGGGTCTATTCGTCCTCCCCTGGAAGCCGCGCTAAACAAATACAGACAAGCGATCGAAGGCGGCATACTCAAGGTGATGTCGAAGATGGGGATCTCAACCCTCGATAGCTACGCTGGCGCCCAGGTATTTGAAACAGTCGGTCTGAAGTATGACTTCGTTAAGGAGTATTTTGAGGGCACGACCGCGCATATTCCAGGGGTCGGACTCAAGCAGATCGAAAGGGAAGCACATCAAATGCACGAGATTGCCTTCAGTGAAAACATCATTGGCAATCTTTCACTAGACCCCGGCGGTCAGCTATTCTGGCGCCGCGATGGTGAACTCCACCAGTGGAACCCACTGACAATTGAGAAGTTACAACATGCAGCGAAAACAGGGAATTACGACGTTTATAAGGAGTTCGCCCAATATATTAACGATCAGGAGGAAAGGCTCCAGACACTTCGAGGACTGCTCGATTTCAAGATCACACCAAGCGAGTCGATTCCAATCGAGGAAGTCGAACCTCGTGAAGAAATCGTAAAGCGCTTTTCAACCGGTTCAATGTCTTTTGGCGCCCTAAGCAAAGAAGCTCATGAAACACTTGCCATTGCCATGAATCGGATCGGTGGCAAGTCAGGTACGGGTGAGGGAGGAGAACAAGTAGACCGCTTTGGAACCGAGCGCGAATGCACCATGAAGCAAGTCGCGAGTGGCCGATTCGGGGTCACAATCAATTATCTTGCCCATGCGAAACAGATCGAAATCAAGATGGCACAGGGGTCAAAACCGGGTGAGGGAGGAGAATTGCCGGGAAGCAAGGTCGACAAGGGCATCGCGTCCGTCCGCTTCACCACCCCGGGTGTCGGATTAATCTCTCCTCCGCCGCACCACGACATCTATTCAATCGAGGATCTTGCGCAGCTCATTCAGGATCTCAAGTGTTCCAATCCGGAGGCCGAGATACACGTCAAACTCGTGGCCCTTGGGGGGATCGGTACCATCGCGGCTGGCGTCGCAAAGGCGAGAGCCGACGCTGTTCTTATCAGCGGAGAATCGGGCGGTACGGGTGCATCGCTCCTGACGTCAATCAAATCCGCAGGTTCTCCATGGGAGCTTGGCTTGGCGGAAACTCATCAAGTGTTGCTCGCAAATAATCTGCGATCCCGGATCAAGGTTCGTACCGACGGCGGATTGAAAACCGGACGTGACGTTGTGATTGCCGCACTACTCGGCGCGGAAGAGTACGGGTTCGGCACGGCACCTGTCGTCACCATCGGGTGCATCATGTTACGCAAGTGCCATTGCAACACGTGCTCCGTCGGCATTGCAACCCACAATCCGGAATTGCGCAAGCGATTCCCAGGCAAACCCGAATATGTCATCAACTATATGTATTTCATGGCACAAGAGGTCAGGGAACTGATGGCTACACTGGGCTTTCGGACGGTGGATGAGATGATCGGGCGCGTGGATAAGCTTTGCCAGAAGAACGTCAAGCACCCCAAAGGCGTCAAAGTGGATCTGTCTCAGCTGTTGTACATGCAGCCGTCCAAAGATGCTCCGCGAAAGACGAAGGAGCAGAATCACCATCTTGACAGAAAAATCGACCATTTAATAATCGAGAGCGCTCGTTCTGCCATTGAAAAAAGGGAGCCCGTGACGCTTCGGTTGGCCCTTACAAATCGCGACCGCACAGTGGGCGCGATGCTGAGTTATGTCGTGGCAAAAAAATACGGCGCCGACGCCCTTCCTCCCGATACTATCAAGGTCTACTGCACCGGCTATGGGGGCCAGAGTTTCGGTGCATTTCTTGCAAAGGGGATTTCCTTGCATCTGGACGGGGACACCAACGATTATGTAGGTAAGAGCCTCTCTGGCGGCAAGATCAGCGTCAGAAAACCAGCCGATGCATCTTTCCCGGCAGCTGACAACATTATTGTCGGCAATGTCGCGCTTTACGGTGCCACCGGAGGTGAAGCCTATTTCAACGGTATTGCGGGTGAACGCTTTGCCGTCCGTAATTCAGGTGCAATGGCCGTGGTCGAGGGTGTCGGAGATCACGCATGCGAATATATGACTTCAGGGGTAGTCGTGATCATCGGCAAGACAGGCAAAAACTTCGGCGCAGGGATGAGCGGCGGTGAAGCATTCATCTTCGATGACGACGGTACATTTACAGATATGCTGAATCAGGACATGGTGCACACGGAAGATTTTACTAATGAGCGCGATCACCAGATGGTTAGACGATTACTAGAAAACCATTATATCTACACCCAAAGCGCCAAGGCCAAAGAGATCCTCGACAACTGGAAGAACAATATGAAGAAGTTCATTAAGGTGATCCCCGACGCCTATGCTGAGGTTATTGCTCGCTCCATTCAGCAAGGCGAAGACGTTCGACTCGCCCCACCTCCTAAGCCTCAGGAAAGCGAAGCGGCTTAAGACACGCTCTTTCCGGGCTTATTTAAAGCGTTTCCGTATGAGTGATGACCACGCAAATGGCTTCTTGAAGCATGACCGCTGGCCTATAGGGTACAGAGATCCACGTGAGCGGGTGCACGACTATCGGGAAATCTATAAGCCGACATGGGAGGAGAAGCAGCTGCAAGAGCAAGGTGAACGCTGCATGGATTGCGGTGTTCCCACCTGCATGGCCGGGTGTCCAATCGGTAACATCATTCCCGAATGGAATGATCTCGTTTACCGCGGTAACTGGAGGGCAGCACTAGAGAGGCTTCATGCCACCAACAATTTTCCGGAATTCACCGGCTATACCTGTCCCGCCCCGTGCGAGCCTGCCTGTGTTTTGGCGTATAACAACAACCCCGTGACCATCAAGAGTATCGAACGGGCAATTGTCGATAAAGGCTGGCAGGAGGGCTGGATCATGCCACAGCCCCCAAAAACGCGGAGTGGCCATAAGGTCGCAATCGTTGGCAGTGGTCCGGCAGGACTTGCTGCGGCACAACAGCTAAACCGTGTGGGCCATGAGGTCACCGTATATGAGCGAGACGACGCGATCGGTGGGCTCATGACATACGGCATCCCGGACTTCAAATTTGCGAAGTACCAGGTTGCCCGCCGGGTCGATCAACTTAAGCAGGAGGGCATCCTATTTCAGACAAATGCCGATGTCGGAGTCAATATCCCGTTCGAAACACTCCGAGGAGACTTTGACGCGGTCTGTCTTGCCATCGGTGCGCTTAAGCAGCGTGATGTCCCGCTACCCGGCCGAGAACTCAATGGGATCATGTTTGCCATGGAGTACCTAATCCAGGAAAACCGCCGGCAGGCCCAGCGTCCTGTCGAGAATGGCACCGAAGCAAAAGGTAAGAACGTCATTGTGCTTGGGGGAGGTGATACCGGCGCTGACTGCATTGCGACCGCTCATCGTCAGGGCGCGAGGCAAGTCATTCAGATCAGCATTAATCCACAAAAACCGCTCGAACGTCCCGAGGACAATCCCTGGCCCGAACTGCCTTGGACCTATGAAAAAACCTATGCCCAGGAAGAGGGCGGGGAAGAAGTGTTCAATGTGAATACAGTCGCTTTTGTTGATGATAATGATGATGGGCATGTCGATTACCTGAGTGCCGAGCGCGCGGAATGGACGTATGATAATAATCGCAAACGCATCGAAAAAAAAATAATTGAGCCCGATTTCAAGATCCCGGCTGACCTCGTGTTGATCGCCATCGGATTTGCAGGTGCTGAGGCCGATCCCTTCAAGGAGACCGGGATAGAAATACGAAAAGACGGAACCATAAAGGTGGATGCGAATATGATGACGGATCTGCCAGGGGTCTTCGCTGCCGGCGATGCTAATCGCGGGCAGTCCATTGTCGTTTGGGCCATCGGCGAAGGCCGTGATGTCGCAAGATGTATTGATACCTACCTGATGGGCGCCTCCCAGCTGCCACGAAGTCTCCGAACGCAAAATCCACCGATTGGACTATAGTCACCTGTCGGTGCGCCATAATCGTTAGTGCTACTTAGCGCGTACGGCGTTGCGAACGCCGATGCGTTCATCCTGCATTGTGCAGCAAACCATTGACCTCACGAAGTCGATAGCAGGAGGGAACCATGTCGGGAACCTACGAGAATTGGATTGTTTCATCAACAAGGCGATACCTGGTTGCTGGCCTTTTAACCGTCATCCCCATCTGGATCACGTGGCTCATCATTGACTTCCTGTTAAGCCTATCAACCAAAGTGGGTGGTCCTGCCGCGGCGTGGTTAGCCGCTAGGGTACGTCCCTACGTACCGTCGCTGTCGGAGTGGCTTGAGCAAACTTGGTTCCAGTCGCTGATGGCCGTCATCCTTCTCTTAGTTACGCTTTAGGTCCTCGGTTGGATAGCAAGCCGGGTCATCGGGCAGCGGCTCATCGCCTGGTTTGATTCGCTGATCGCCCGGATCCCACTGGTTCAGACTATCTATGGTGCAATGAAGAGCCTTGTCTCCGTCTTAGAAAAAAAACCAGAGGGCCTTCAGCGCGTCGTGCTGATCGACTTCCCCTCATCCGAAATGAAGGCTGTGGGGCTCGTGACGCGCACGATCAAGGATGAAGATAGCGGTCGGGAATTCGCAACAGTGTTCGTGCCGACGACGCCAAATCCCACATCGGGATACGTGGAGATCGTCCCGATTGAAAAGGTGACGTCCACCAATTGGACCGTGAATGAGGCGATGGCCTTTATCGTCTCTGGAGGCGCCGTCGCCCCCAAGGAGATGCATTACGACAAAGGCGTTGACCCATTAAAGAAAGCCAGCAAACAAGATTAAAGACGACACCGGCGCTGCCCGCAGGGTGAAAACCATCCCTGGTTTTCACCAACCCCGCCCCGAGTCACCACCCGCATGCGCGGTGGGTGTGTGAGCGATTATTCCCCCAAACCAGAACGAGCCGTGTTTTGCACCTACGGGGTGCCCTTCTGGACAGGCGAGCCCGGCCTACCAGAAGACCTGGGCGCGCATCTGAGCGATGAAGGGCTTAGCGTCGTTAAACGACCCACCCTTCACGTCCAGCACCTTGATCAGGTTCCACATGAACCGGATATTCGGATTCAGATACCAATTAAGCCCCAAGGTCACATCATCTTGCTTTCCGCCATCGATGTCCTGGTCAGAAAGATCCAGATAACTGTAGCGGAACGCCGCTTCCCACGCACCCCAGCCATCACCCCAGCTGAAGTTTTGCTTCGGCTTGACGTTCTCCCAGATACCTGAGCTGAAGTTGTAAGGCCTGGACTCACCCGTCAAAAACCAACTGCCCTGCGTGTACCATCCCCAGAAGTACACATTCGGGTCCGAGCCCGCTTGGTCAACCCAGGTCCCGATATACTCGCCCTGTACCGACCAGGGACCGTACGCGCCGGCGAGCTCAGCCCCCGCGTTGGTAAACGAGCTGGCATCAAAGGTGCCCGTATCAACGAGTCGTACATCGGTGACATGGGATTCCGGTCGCTGGCGAAAGCGCGTGACCTTATCATCGCCCGTGCTGCGCCACTGGAAATTTGCGCCCAAGTGCGCGACACGGGTCTCCTCATGGACGGGGGCGAAGGTGACCCGCGCGGGGATCCCATAGCCTTCCGGAGCGTCCTCTGCCACATTGTTCCCGAAGAAGCCGGTGGCGGCGGTCCATGTCTCACCATAGGTATGCACGCCAGCGCCGAGAAAACGGCTCGGCGCAAACACATCCGGGAGGGCGCGTTCCATGAAGGTCAGGTACAAATCACGGGTCATTTGTTCCAGGCTGAAGGGCTCCTTGAAGTTTCCGAGCGTGAGCGAGGTCGGCTTGAACCCGGTATATCGGATATACGCATCCCTGATCCCATCGGGCGGGCTCTCTGTAAACTCGTATTCAAACTTCAGATCCCAAACCTTGTAGATCGTGCCCTGCATGTTAAGGCGCGCCCGGCGGATCTCCACACCGCTTGCGAGCTCGCTGTTGTCATTATCGTAATACGCTCCATCGACCTGGATGCGGCCCCCAAAGCGCCATCTCCAGTTCCCGTCCTTCGATGCCACCTCGAACTTGCCGTCGGTGGAGATCTCGGGCAGATCCTTGGTGGCCTCTTCAACCTGTTCCTTGACCTGCTCCTTAACCGCTTCCTGTTCCGAAGCGGTTCCCCTCTCCTCTTCGGCGAGCGCCGCATCGTTCAGTTTCTCGTATTGCTCCTCGCTGATCGTCCCGTTATCCCTCAGCTCCTCTAGGAGTTTTAGCATGGCATCGTTCGCTGCGAGTGCGGGCGCCGATATGAGTGCGGCCGAACCCGCCACGAGCAAAGTCCATAGCAGGGTCTTCAGTGAATGGATCATGGATGTTCCCCCTTTTTATTGCAGATGAAAAAGACTCGGCGCATCGACTTTGCGCCTCCCCCATGACATCCCCATCTGCGTCGGGGCATCTATGACTGCAGCCACAGCTCACGGCCCCCTTTAAATGGGGCTGTGTACCAATCCCGCCCTCAGCATGATGAGTGAACCTGTGTATATCCGATTTTAAATCGTCATAATCCGGTCAGGACTAAAAACGCTAAATGACTTTTCCAGCTAATCAGAATATTTAGCCAATCTAAACAATAAATTTTGATCATACCCGCTTATCAACAAGCTCCTTAAACAATAATTTGATCTACATCAATCAATAATTTTCATGTTTCGCCAGCCTCACTGTCGGGCCAAAGGCCCTAACTGATGGTTTTCCCAGGAGCGGAACATGAATCTTCTTTCAATTGCTATCCTTATCGCGTTATTGCTTACCATTGGCACGCTCGTTACTGGTGTGGGTGCAATGGCTCGAGGGTGTAAGTTTGACGAGAGACACAGCACACAGCTGATGTATGCAAGAGTTGCTATGCAAGCTGTTATATTTTTGCTTTTGCTACTTGCGCTTTATCTTGCAAGCTCGTAGGCCTGATAAGTCGATACCATCATATTTCCCGACAGGACTCGGGAAAGGACTGTAGAAAGGTAATTAACGGACTCTTATGTTCGTTTGCAGATTTCAATTTTGTCGTTAATGGTGGCTATGGGCGAACTCGACCGATTTGACGGGAGCGAATCGGCACACGCACAGCACGCCCTTACGGGCGAGGCGGAGATAGGCGAGGATCCGGTGAATCGTCGCCCCGCCGAGCGGGCAAGCCGAGGATGGCTTGCCCTCGCGTTGAAGCAAAGCAGGATTGCGTAGCGATGAACGACACCAAGGGCGAAGCGGAACTAGATGAATGTCCAGTGAATATTCATCCAGCTGAACGGTAGTACAAGGATGTATTAGCCTGGACTTTCAATCATAGCAGGACAGTGAAGATTGAAAGGTTTTCATCTACCCCGACCTCAGCATGATGAGGGGACGATTACCATTTTAAGTAACCAATTAACTCGGTCACTTACGACGCTTGCTCATTCCAAACTGTATTTCAATTGCACTTCAATGGCATCTCAGCGCACTTCACTTTGGCACACTTTCGTTACAAATAAATGAACGGCTGCGTGCGGCTATGAGCGGACATTGCCTTCTATTTTCCCATGAGCCCCCCATGGAATAATAAAAATCAGTGTACTTGATCCATCGCTACTTTAAATGCATCTTCAAAATGAAGATATAATGGCCTTTCTGCGTTATGCATTTGAATTAATAATTCCCGCTGTGTATGGTATTTAATATCACCTATTGTAAGCGGTCCAATCCCAACCGCACCGATTTTGCTACCATTAATCGGTATACCATTATCGTGCGGCTTAATACCTGCGATACCTGCTGGTGGCACAGCATTCAAATCAGCAGCTACTTTGAGTTTAACTGCCGATGTAACCTGTTTTTCATTTAATACCTGAACTCCGGCCTTAGCTGTTGCAAATATAACATCTGCATATTGCAATAATTCATCAATATGATCATTGGCGTCTCCTTCAATACCAGCAACCATAGTTCCATATCGTGTATTACAAAGGTCGGCTACTTTATTCGCTTTATCAATTGCACGTCCAAGTATGGTTACCTTGGCTCCAAGTTTTGCTGCCAAGACAGCTGATGAAGCTCCTACCGGACCAGTACCACCTAAAACTAAAATACGTTGTCCTTTTAGTTCTTCATTATTTTTAATTTTAAGTTGGTTCGTAACAATGGCTACCATTGCAGCAGCTGTAGTAAACGCACCGCCGGGATCAGTGAATACAGAAATTGCAAAAGGTGGAACCATGGCTTCTTTCGCAGCATTAAACATATCCATAGCAAGATGCATATCTTTCCCGCCAATGAATATGCCAGTTCGTTTTAAACCTTTCGGCCCTCGTGAAAAGATTGCGTCTTGAACTATATTTGTTACTTCATCTAATTCAACACCCAAATAAGGCATGGCAGTCCAACCTGCATCAAACGCCATGTTGACGTCAAATGCACTCAGATTTTTATCGGGAGTTATCATATGCAAGAGATATTGTTTTTCCATTTTCTAACCTCTAAACAAATTAAAGATATTAAAGCATAGTTAAATATCAGTGTCCCGTGAGTGGAGTGGGGTGTGATTTTGGGTATGGGGCTATGCCTTGAGACGCTCTGGAAATTGGTGGGCCCGTATAGGAATCGATCCTATAACCTTAGGATTAAGAGTGCTGCGCTTTGGATATACCGGATGTCCGCTTTAGGTCGGAAGCAGACATTGGGGCTTGGGGCAATTAAACGGTGTAGCCTTTGAATGTGGCGTTATGAGGGCACCATTACAATTTTAACTAACCAACTAACTCAGTCACTTACGACGCTTGCTCGTTCCAAAGCGTACTTCAGTTCGGCACATTTCCGTCATGTAAAGATGAACGGTTGCTTGCGACCAGAAGCGGACCCTTTCATGAATCAGGGATGGTAAATTATGTGCCCATAGTGGGAAAATATAGTTTCGTCACGATACGCTCAGAGAAATAACCTACACTCGTGACGCCGGATCGGAAAAAACACTTCGCCGAGGGAGGCAGTATAAATTATGGCAACTGACCCAATTATTCTTGCTAAGGAGATTGCTGAATTCAAGCAAGCAGAAGAAGCATTAGTAGAAGCCCAAGGTAAACTGGCACATCTGTTGTCCTCCTCGCCCGCCGTTATTTTCAGTTTTGATGCAAAGGGTGATCACAAACCGTCCTTTGTAAGTAAAAATATTAAAGATCTCCTTGGATATGAGCAACATGAGTACCTGGAGGATACGAATTTCTGGAAAACTCGCCTATATCCAGAAGACGCAGATCGTGTAACCGAAGCTATGCCTCGTCTTTGGGAAGAGGGGCGTCTAACACAGGAATACCGTTTTCTCTGCAAGGACGGCACCTACATATGGGTTAATGATGATATGCGTATGATCCGGGATGAGAATGGTGAACCTCGTGAAGTTGTTGGCTCATGGAGTAATATCGAGGAACGTAAGAAAGCAGAATTAGCATTAATCCATGCACAAGATCGGCTTGATCACTTGCTATCATCATCACCGTCCGTGATTTACAGTTTTGCAGCAAAAAAAGGCGATTTTAAATGCACCTATATTAGCAGAAACGTGAAAGATCTCCTCGGTTATGAACCACGAGAGTATTTAGAGATACCAGATTTTTGGAAAAATAATATTCATCCAGATGATGTTGAGCGTGTACTAAATTCATTCCCTCGGTTATGGGAAAGCAATCGATTATATCTAGAATATCGTTTTCAAAAAAAAGATAAAAAGTATTGCTGGATTAGCGATGATTTAATTTTAAGGCGTGACGAAAATGGAAATCCCTTAGAGGTTGTTGGGTCATGGAGTAATATAACTGCCCAAACGCAGGTCGGCGAGGCATTGGTCGCAGCCCAGGATCGATTGTCACGCTTAATATCGTTTGCGCCAGCTGTCATCTATAGTTTAGAAGCCTCAGGAAAATTCAATGCCACTTTCGTCAGTGAGAATATAAAAGATCTTTTGGGGTATGAACAAAGCGAATATCTCGATGATCGCGATTTCTGGGCCAATAACCTTCATCCTGACGATAAACGCCGTGCACTGAAAGAGTTTCACAACGTGTGGAAGACTGGGCGATTCGACTCGGAGTATCGATTCAAAAAAAAGGATGGCCACTATACCTGGGTCAGAGATCAATTACAGTTAGTCAAAG
This sequence comes from Gammaproteobacteria bacterium, assembly GCA_022614965.1. Classification (GTDB taxonomy): domain Bacteria; phylum Pseudomonadota; class Gammaproteobacteria; order JAKEHO01; family JAKEHO01; genus JAKEHO01. The sequence goes on along the minus strand of JAKEHO010000002.1, from coordinate 7,884 downwards.
GTGATAATGGTAACCCCAAGGAAATTGTTGGGGCCTGGTCAGACATTGATCAACAAAAACACGCTGAGGAAGCACTAAAGATAGCAAAAGAACAAGCCGAAACAGCAAACAGAACAAAGACGCAATTTGTAGCAAAGATAAGCCATGAATTCAGAACACCCTTAAATTCAGTAATCGGAATTACTGAGATGCTTATCGAGGATGCTAAAGACCAGGAAAATAAAACGTTAGTTGAGCCATTAACTCGTGTTCATCGGGCAGGGCAACATCTGCTGAGCTTGATCAATGATTTTCTTGATATCTCCAAAATTGAGGCAGGGATAATCGAATTGCAGATAGAAAACTTCGATATTACAGAATTAATTAATGAGGTCGTTACCACCGTCAAACCTATGCTTGAGACAAATCAAAACACAATAAAAATTGAAAACATGACTAAAATAAACAATATGCGGTCTGATGAAAAAAGAATTAAGCAAATCCTTTTAAATTTGCTTAGCAATGCATCTAAATTTACAGAAAACGGAAATATTACACTTAGAGTGCATACTTCCCCCGAAGAGGATTCAGATTACTATCTTTTTGATGTAGTTGATACTGGTGCAGGAATTCCAGAAGATCAGCTTGATAGGATTTTTGATGAATACAGTCAAGTTAAATCATCTAAACCATCAAAATTCGCTGGCACCGGTCTTGGTTTGCCTATAAGCCGAAAACTAGCACAAATTTTGAAAGGTGACATCACTGTAACGAGCAAGTTCGGAGAAGGTTCGACCTTTACAGTTAAGCTACCAGTCAATGCTGAAGGAGATGCAATTCAATCTCATAAACTAATATAGCACTATTTTTTCTTGGCTATGAAGACAATACTTTATGTTGAGGATAATGATGACAATATCTATATGCTGAAACCTCGTCTTGAACGGAAAGGATATGAGGTCCTAGTTGCAAAGGATGGTAAAGAAGGGATTGAAGTAGCCAACAATAAAAATCCAGATTTGATCCTTATGGATTTAGAACTTCCAATTCTTGATGGTTGGGAAGCTTCCAAACAATTAAAAAAAGACCCAAATACAAAAGATATACCTATCATTGCATTGACTGCTCGGGCCATGGAGGGGGAAAGAAGCAGGGCAATTGATGCTGGCTGTGACGATTTTGATACTAAGCCAGTGGATTTCAAGTCATTAATTGCAAAAATCCATTCATTTTTACCTGATGAAAGCGAGTCGGCTGAGAAAGAGAGGGTAGTTGTTGAAGATCATCGAAAAATATTGATCGTAGATGACAATGATGACAATCGATATACGTTGTCGGAATATCTCAAACGAGAAGGTTTCACGAATCTAGCAACGGCCGAGAACGGACAAATCGCTCTAGATAAGCTAAAAGATGCTGATTTTGATCTGGTTCTATTAGACTTACAAATGCCAGTAATGGATGGTATTGAGACACTACGGGGAATAAAAAGCGACGATAATCTAAGACATATACCAGTTATTATGATTTCCGCTGCAGAGGAAATAGAGAATGTCACTCAGTGCATCGAAATCGGGGCTGAAGGTTATTTACCAAAACCATTTAATCCAAAATTGTTAAGGGCCAGAATAAATGCCTCATTAAAAAGAAAGAAATTACATGAAGACAGTTACATTACATATGTTGAAGAGGGGAAAAAACAGGCAGATCAACTTCGTATTGCCGACGAATTAAAGGCTACGAAGTACGCTCGAATTTATTTTCGATTTTGCATGTTTTTCCCTATCGTTGCTCCTTTACCTTTTTTGCTCTTTAAAGGTGAGGAAGGGTTGTCCACTCTCTTTATTGGTTCTCTTGTATTTGGGATGCCCCCTTATATCCTATTTTTTCTACTACCATTTTTATTTTTAATTGGGAAAATGACCGAAAAGCAGATTATTATCGGCGTCATTTTTTTCCCGCTAATTTATCCCCTCGTATTTGGCTTATTCTGGCTTATAGTTCCTTACTTCATAAGCCCTATATCATCTGTATCAATAAAACTTACCGGGATTACCGAATGGGTTTTTATATCCATTGTTATTCCAGCTTCTTACGCGGTCCTCTTTCTTTCAGGTTATTTTATTCGCAAACTGATTTTAGAGAATAGATAGTATTTTTTATGTGTTATAACAGTCAAATACTGTCTATAGCTTCATAAGCATTATATTATCCTTCTAATTATTAGCCCCCTCAATCAAGAACGCATTAATACTTGGTATGTTAATCATAATTGAAAAAGTAAGTTTTATATTCTTTTGTCTAATTACGCTTGCCGCATGTGAGTCAGAGAATGGAGCACCGAATTTAGGAGGTTTATATACAGATCTCGCGAAAGAGGAAGATCCTAATAGGAATCCAATCATCGTCATTCCGGGTGTGCTAGGTTCCAAACTTGTCGATACTGAATCTGAACACGTTGTATGGGGGGAGATTGGCCGGGGTTTAGAGAACCCCAAGAAAGCTGAGGAGATACGGCGAATCGCTCTACCCATGCTGGAAGGAAAGACGCTTCAGGAACTACGTGACAATGTCATTGCGGAAAGTGCATTGGAAAGTATTAAATTGACGATATATGGTGTCACTGTCGAAATAAGTACTTACTCTGATATTCTTCTGGCGCTTGGTGTTGGTGGTTTCAGAAATGAAGCCTATGGTGTATCAAGAAATATCGATTATGGTGATCGCGACTATACATCGTTCCAGTTTGCTTATGACTGGCGTCGAGATCTCGTGGAAGCAGCTAAACAGCTACATAGGTTTATTCTGGAAAAACGTACCTATGTACAAAATGAAATTGCCAAACGTCACGGTATATATGATAAAGATGTAAAATTTAATATTGTTGCCCATTCGATGGGAGGACTGATTGTTCGTTACTATCTCATGTATGGTGCAAATGATCTACCTGAAAATGGTTCACTTCCTTCGGTAACCTGGGAGGGTAGCCGCTATATAGAACAGGTCGTGCTAATTGGTACTCCAAATAGCGGCTCTGTAGAAAGTTTTCGCCATCTTGTAGAAGGAACTCACCTGGCGCCTGGATTGCCATCATTTGATGCAGCAATTTTCGGGACAATGCCAGCGGCTTATCAATTACTCCCGCGTGCCAGACATGGTCATTTGGTATGGGACGATGCTAAGCAGAAGTTTATAGATCCTTATGATGCAGAATTATGGGAACAAATCGGATGGGGGTTAGCGGATCCAAACCTCGATCCAACTCTTCAGATTTTATTGCCTGATATTGGAGATCGCGAAGCGCGTTTGCAAATTGCACTTGACCATCAAAGAAAGTCATTACAGCGTGCCAAGTCCTTTGCAGCGGCATTGGATCAACCAGCTATTCCACCAAAGGGTTTATTTCTGAATCTGATTGCTGGTGATGCTGTCGACACATTAGATGTCATTAAAGTAAATACAGAAAATGGTAGACTCTACACATATAAAACAGGGCCAGGTGATGGGAAGGTATTACGTAGCAGTGCCTTAATGGATGAACGTGTGGGCGGTAAAATAACAGGACGCTTAATCACACCAATTCACTGGGCAAATGTACTGTTTTTATTCAGTGATCATCTTGGACTGACGAAAGATCCAGTCTTTACGGACAATATATTATATATGTTATTGGAACAACCATTAGATTTCCAAGGGTAATTTCCTATTCGAAAGTGGGGGATGTGCCTGGAATTCTATCGGTGATGTAATCCGTTGCCGACCAAAGGCAGAATCAACTGGCATCCTAAAAGACCTCCTTTTGGCAGTGTTACTTTTGGGTATTATTATTTTCGTTGTTGTAAGTCTATTGTTACGTGAATAGGATTACGCGCAGCTAAAGCACTGCCTAAAAATCCCATCAAGCCGACGCCAAAATGCTGCGCTGATTATGGTGAACGTTAAGGTCTGCTTTAGGTCGGAAGCAGACATTGGGGCTTGGGGCAATTAAACGGTGTAGCCTTTGTCAGTGCTCGTTGGCGAGCGCCTCGACGACAGCCAGTAGCCCCTCGGTCACGCGCGAAAGCTGTCGATAGTTCACCTTGTCCGGCGTATCCCGCGCTGTATGGTAGTAGGGGTAGCGGTACAGCGCGGTGTCAGTGATCATGATCGCCGGTACGCCTTTGCGCCAGAACGACCAGTGATCGCTCCAGTCCACGCCGGGCACAAACCCGAACGTTGCGACATGCTCGAGTGGAAAGTCGCTAGCTGCACGAAATGCGGCCACCGAACGTCTGAGCAGTGGCCGGGATTGGAAGTTGGAGACGAACCCGATGAAGTGGCCCGTATCTGGATAGAACAGGCTGAAAAGGGGTGGGTAATGCTGGCTGCCAGGCTCGTCACTGTAAAATCCTAGGGTCTCGAGACACAACATGGCACGTATGTCATCTCCGCGTGCACGCGCCATTTTTACATAGACCTTGCTGCCCATGGCGTCGGTTTTGAAAAACGGCGGTTCCTCGTTAACGAAGGCGACGAAACGGACCGTGCGCGCCGGTTGCTGCGTCGCAAGGCGACGGGAGAGCTCCAGCATGGCCGCTACGCCGCTGCCGTTATCATTTGCGCCAGGGCTGCCCAGAACGGAGTCATAGTGCGAGCCGATAACCACGATCTCCGCGGGGTGCTCGTCGCCCTTGCGCGTGACTTCAAGATTGGCCCACCGCTCGCCTTGTAATTCGTACTCGTGGCGGCTGACCTCGTAGCCCTGGCTTTCCCAGATCTGCTCAATGTAATCGGCCGCGTCGTGTAGCGCCTGCGGGTGAAACACATTGCGCTCGCCCACATCGCCCCCGAGCACCTGCACGTGAACACGAAGCCGGTCGGCCACGTCGGCGGCGTTCATTTCTTGCTCGCCGTTATCAATTCCTTTGATCCCGTGTGACATAGTGGCAATGATTAAGAACGCAAGGAATGCTACCGGATGTAATATCGGTCCGTATTTCAATTGCACTTCAGTAGCATCTCACCGCACTTCAGTGTGGCACATTATCGTCGCGTAATATTGAACGGCTGCTTACGGCCAAAAGCAGACGCCCATCATCTAAAAGGAGTATAGTTTTCTTACTATTTAGTGTCTCTTTACCTGATATTGAAATTAGCAAAGTGGACACCCCTGATATTGGGGGCAGGTCAGTACAGTGGCTAGCCAAGTCGATGGCCTCGAGGTTTGCATAATTGTCTTCTAGCCATGCTATTATGAAGAAATGAAAAAACCTTATTTGCTGCACATATTCAACCCGACCAAGTATGTCAGTCCGTTTGATGTTAGTATGGCCTACGAGGCTGATTTTGATGGGGTGATTCCTTATACGGAAGTTGCGCTCGAAGACATCCATCACTTGACCCAGGACATCATGTTCTCACGAGGATCGAAACGTACTGGTATTTTTATTGGTGGTCGTGAATATGGTTTGGCCATAGACATGCTTAACCGGGCTAAGGCCGCCATGATTCCACAATTTGAGGTATCAGTATTTGCTGATCCAAGTGGTGCAATTACAACGGCAGCTGCAATAGTGAGCTGCATAGAAGTCTGGGTGAAAAACAAAACAAGTGAAACGCTGGAAGGTAAGAATATCCATATCCTGGGAGGAACTGGGCCTGTTGGTGTGTGTGCCGGTGTTTTGGTATCAAATTGTGGCGCTGAGGTATTTCTTGCTAGCAGCCGGGGGAAGAAGGTCGGACAAGGAGTAGCCAATGAATATAATGCACGCTTCGATGTAAATATGCAGGGTGTAGATTCTAGTTCGGATAAGGCCATCCTGAATTTATTACAGACATCTGATGTCATAATCAATTCAGTCAAGGCGGGGATCCGGGTTCTATCCAAATCACAACTTGAACAAGCCCCAAGGCTGATAGTTGCGGCCGATGTAAATGCAGTTCCACCCCTGGGCATTGAAGGGGTTGATAGCAATGACATGGGTAAGGAACTCGATTTCACGCCGAATAAGGCCGTCGGTATCGGTGCTTTGAGGATTGGCAAAATAAAATCCGATGTGCATTACCGGATGCTCGAGATGATGAGGGAAACAGATAAACCGCTCTTTCTTGATCATGAGCAGGCCTTTGAAGCCGCAAGGGTTCTTGCAGCCAATGACCTGACCCCAAAAAAGGAATCCAATTGACAAGAGATTATAATCAAACAGGAAACAACGAGAAGAAATCATATCAAAACAACGCTTTACTCCTGAACAAATTGTCAATTATCTGCGTCACGGTACAAACCAAACATTTATCAATTACTGGCACCCGGCCAATCGATTTCCGGATTTGGAGATGTTTTATGCACTCTGTGCTGTCTACCAAAAATCACTTGATGGGTAATAAATGCGCGCAAGACTCGACGCGCAAAAAGCGCGCATGTCTTAGTTCAATTGTTGAATGTCTGCTTCGGGTCGGGAGCGGACATTGCGCCTTAGTCAATTAATCCCTATAGCCTTCGTACAGAACATTATGAGGGCACAACGACAATTCTAAGTAACTAACTAACTCAGTCGCTTACGACGCTTGCTTATTTCAAACGGTATTTCACTCGCACTTCATTAGCATCTCACCGCACTTCAGTTTGGCACATTTTCGTCACGTATAAATGAACGGCTGCTTGCGGCCAGAAGCAGCCAGTCAGCAAGATATCTTCGCCCGCTTGGATACTCCGAGTTTCTCAGCGGAAGGAGTCTTGAAAAAATACTCCCGATGAAGCCTACTCAACGCAAAGCGGTTGCGCTCCTTCCCAGCCTTGTCCACGGCGCTCTGGTAGTAGCGATTGAAGGTCCGGCCGCATTCCACGTCCCCCGAAGCAGAGGCCGGCTTTTCCCCCTGACGTCGGGGGGAGAAGGCCAAATAAACCTAACCTACGTTGCGACGGTATTAGTTACTTTGTGACAGCAACAAACAGGGCGCCTGTTAATTGGCCATCTTCACCGATGAGCGGTGCATAGGTGGTATCGTATTTTCGACCAAATAGAGTGGCATCCCCGGTGTAGGAGCGTTTTTGAATTAAGGCCTTATACGCTGGAGTGCTACGATCGAGTTTTGTATTGACAGCGGATTTTCCTTCATCTGTGACTAATGTGGTTTGGGTTCGAATAAAATCTTGGCCATCATAAGAAAAAATAGTGACTTCTATTTGGGTTAGTGTTTGAGCCGCGACCTGAGAACTGCTGTCTTCATCGACAAAAGCAATCCATGCAACTGAAAAAGCTAACACAAGAGCGAATACGATCTTGCTAATCCGAGGCGATTTCCGTTGATGTATGCGCATAGGTCACCTCCCACCTCTTTTGAGGAAAGCTTGTGAATAGATATGGCGGTCGTCGCAAGAAACGCGACTCAGATGGGGACACGCCATCAATCCCCAATAGGCTGACTTATATCAGCAGGGCGTTATTTTCAGTCTTGCAGATGAACTATACACGCGTTAACCGAGAAAAGCTCGCCCGAAGGCAGGGCAATTATTGCGGTCATCAGTGCCGTATATCTCGGTTGAATATCTGCAAAGGGTCGGAAGCAGGCGTTGCTGGCTATGGGTGCGACTCGACCGATTCGCCGGGACCGAATCGGGACGTGCTTAGCACGGCCGCAGGGGAGAGGCGGAAATGGGCGAAGATCCGGTGAATCTTCGCCCCGCCGAGCGGGCAAGCCGCGGATGGCTTGCCCTGGCGTTCAAGCAAAGCAGGATTGCGCAGCGATGAACGAATGTATGGATGTACGTCATCTACCCCGACCTTAGCATATGAATAAATGTCGGTGGTTCGCTATTGTCATCCCAACGAAGGGTACCAAATACTTTACTGGAGGATGTTAGTGGCTATGGGTGGACTCGAACCACCGACCTCAGCATTATGAGTGCCGCGCTCTAACCAGCTG